>JBJTQS010000116.1:0-9749 GCA_046075765.1 Bacteroidota bacterium | reverse complement strand
TAAACCACCTTATTGCCAACGGGTGGCTTTAGCAAATGACGGTTTTCGTCGATCCACTTTTTGAAATTAAAAGGAGCATTGATGGCCATGGGGTTTCGTTTGAATGTACCTTACAAATTAAAGGAAAATCGAAACAAGGTGGTAAATCGGGTCTTGATTATCTTTACTGCCATGAACTTATCGTTAAACAACAAATGCGCCGTTGTGTGCGGTAGCACACAAGGCATCGGCTTGGCCGCTGCCCGCGAGCTTAGCTCGCTCGGCGCCTCCGTGACTCTAGTTGCTCGGAATGAAAGTGCTTTAATTGAGGCTTTGAAGGAACTTGCTCCATCGCAGAATGGTACTCATGGCTATATAGTAGCTGATTTTTCAAACCCAGAGCAGCTGAAGATTGCTTTGTCGAATTGGGTTAATAATGGCGGTAAAGCCAACATACTCGTCAATAACACAGGAGGCCCCGCCGGAGGTCCGATAGTAGATGCGGATATAGTTCAGTTTGAAAACACGTTCCGCCAACATTTACTCTGCAATCACATTCTTGCTCAAGTGCTTTTACCCTCAATGAAGCAGGAAGGATATGGCAGGATCATCAATGTGATTTCCACATCGGTTAAGCAGCATTTGAAGGGACTAGGGGTATCAAACACGATACGTGCAGCGGTGGCAAATTGGGCCAAAACCCTCTCTTTGGAAGTGGCACCTTTCGGAATAACAGTAAACAATGTTTTGCCAGGCGCTACCTCCACATCAAGATTGTCATCGTTGTTGACAAACAAGGCATCAAAAACAGGTAAGTCGGTAAAGGAACTCG
Source organism: Bacteroidota bacterium (assembly GCA_046075765.1). GTDB lineage: Bacteria > Bacteroidota > Bacteroidia > AKYH767-A > OLB10 > JALRAP01. The sequence goes on along the minus strand of JBJTQS010000116.1, from coordinate 8,938 downwards.
AAGTAGAAATGATCTCTGAAATTCCTTTGGGTCGCTTTGCCACCCCTGATGAAATTGCATCGGCAATCGCCTTTTTAGCATCGCCTGCCGCTTCATATATCACTGGCATTAACGTGCCTGTGGATGGAGGAAGAACCGGCTGCCTTTGATTTTTTGAGAATCCTCTAAAAAACAAAAAACCCCGACGGATCCATCGGGGTTTTCGCTAATAGCCCGAAGGCCATTATTACTTTGCAGGAGCTTCAGCAGGAGCAGCAGCAGCAGCTGAATCAGCAGGAGCAGCAGCTGAATCCATTACTGGAGCAGCTTCTTCAACTACAGGAGCAGCATCTACAGTTGCAGCAGAATCAGTGGTCTCAGTTGTAGCTTCTTCAGCTTTTGGGCCACAAGCTACGAATGCGAACATACCAGCTACAGCTAGTACAGCAAATACTTTTTTCATTGTGTTGTTGGTTTTAGATTAAGTTTTGTGGCGCAAATATAGGTTAATTAATCATATAGTAACCAACGGCTTAAAAAAAATATTTTTGAACAGGATTTGTTCGTTTCAGCGTGGTAATATTCCTAATTTTGAAATGTAAATTCACCCTTTTAATAAACATAAATAATTGAAAATCATGCCATTTGAACTTTCGCCATTGCCTTACGCCTTCAACGCTCTAGAACCTCACATTGATGCCAAGACCATGGAAATACACCATGGAAAGCACCACCAAGCCTATGTGACCAACTTGAATAACGCCATTTCAGGTACTGATGCGGAGGGACTCTCTCTGGAAGAGATTTGTAAAAACATTTCCAAGTATCCGGTGGCAGTTCGTAACAACGGCGGTGGCCACTACAACCATGATCTTTTCTGGAACCTATTATCTCCGTCGGGAGGCGGTATGCCATCTGGCCCATTAATGGATGCCATTAACGCTACCTTCGGCACGTTTGATGATTTCAAATCAAAATTTGCAACAGCAGGAGCAACCAGATTTGGCTCTGGTTGGGCTTGGCTTGTAAAAAAAGATGATGGAAAATTGGAAATCTGCTCCACTCCAAATCAGGATAACCCCTTGATGGATATCGCTGAAGTCAAAGGCACGCCCATGATGGGATTGGACGTTTGGGAGCATGCCTATTATCTGCATTATCAGAACCGTCGCCCAGATTACATTTCCGCGTTTTGGAATGTGGTAAACTGGGATGAGGTTTCCAAGCGGTTCATGTCCAAATAAGAAAAGATTAGGCCCTTGCTTTTACAAGGGCTTTTTTGCAATTATCCGGAATCCACAACAATAAATCTGCCCGGATAACATTATATCTAAGTTGACATGGAAAACCCGCCAAGGTTTCGAAAAAAAATTTGGATCGTTGCCGCCCTGATTTTGTTACTGATTGCAGCATCAGGATTTGCGGTTAGCGTATTATATGGCGATACTTTGAGGCAAAAGGTTGTAGATGCTCTCAATGCCAAACTTAAGGCTCGAACGGATGTAAAGGAAATCGATTTTACGGTTTTCAGCTCATTCCCCTATGCCATTGTCAGATTCAAGGATGTTAGAATCGCAGAGCCGGAAGAAGTCAAATCCAATGGAACGCTTTTGGAGGCCGGCAAAATCGGTTTCAGATTCCACATTTGGGATCTTGTCACAGGTCAAATACATCTCAATGGTGTAGAAGTAAGCGATGCATATTTAAATATTCAAGTTGACAGTCGAGGAAATGTAAATTACGACATCCTCAAAGATGACACATCAACTACTTCGGGATTGCAAATCGAACTGAAAAGCATCGTGCTTCGTAAACTTGATTTTTCCTACAACAACATCCAGTCATCTCAATCCTACCGCTTCAAAATAGCCGGTGCAGAGCTTTCTGGCGACCTTACTAAGTCGGAGTTCTCCGCCAACGTTGAGGGGTTTATCGATTCTTCCTATGTAAAAATCGACCAAGTGACATACTTGGATCATAAGCCAGCTGAAGTTGCAGCCATCATCAATGTAAACACTTCCAATGGGACATACAACGTTGGCTCCAGCACAATCAAGCTTTCGGGAATGGTGTTTGCATTTAATGGGTCAGTTTATTCCAAAACCGACATCGCAGATATAGACTTAGCATTATCATCTAAGGATGCCGATATCGCCTCATTGCTCAGTTTGCTCCCATCCAATCTAACAGCAGGACTTTCCAAGTTTAATTGTTCAGGTGACATAACGTTCAATGCCTCCTTTAAAGGTCGAATGGGAAATGGAAATAAACCTGTTTTCGTGGCGGAGTTCAATGCCCGTAACGCCAGTGCGAATCCCGAAGGTACGTCTTACAAAATCACATCCCTCAATGGTTCAGGTTCATTCACATCCAGAAAAAGTAATGCAGCACCTTATGAAAGTCTTGTTCTGAAATCGATAAGCGCCAAACTGGAAGGCGCTCCGTTTAATCTCGATCTACGCATTGAGAATTTTTCCAATCCAAGGCTCGATTTGAATCTGAAGCTGGATGCGGATTTAGCAGTGCTAGGGGAGTTTTACAAGCCTGATACGGTTGAAGCGCTCTCAGGCAAAGTTAGTGCCGATATCAATTTCAATGGCATTGCAAACGAGAAATCCACTTATAAATCGAACGGCACACTTTCATTTAATGATGCAACAATAAACATTAAAGACAGTCCCATAGATTTCAATTCACTCAATGGCAGTCTTCATTTGAGAGGAAATGATATGGTTCTCGAGCGGCTTCAAGGAACAGTTGGGGAAAGCGACTTTTCTTTTACGGGGAGCTTTAACAATCTTGTAGGTTATTTCCTTTTGGAGGATCAGAGGATTGATGTGGATGCCAAGCTTCAATCGGTTAACATAGATTTGGATCAACTTCTATCGGGGAACACAGCCGACGATGACTCATTCAAATTGGAAATAACCGATAAGCATCGGTTTGCATTGGAGGTTGACATCGCAAAGCTCAATTTTAGAAAATTCAATTCGGCAAATATCAATGGCTCTTTGATTGTCCAGGAATCCAAAGTTTCATCAAGTGGCTTATCATTCAAAGCCTGTGGAGGTGATATTCAATTGTCCGGAACCATCGATGGATCCTCCTCGGAAGTCATCGCTGTTTCTTGTGTTTCTATTATAAGAAACGTGGACATAACTTCACTTTTTCAACAGATGGGCAATTTCGGACAGGAAATCCTTACAGATAAAAATCTCAAAGGAAGAATTTCTGCTAACGTCGATTTCCAATCTAAGTGGGATAAGTCTCTGAATCTCGACGACCGTTCAGTGATTGCTCAAAGCGATATTTCGATTGAAAATGGTGAATTGATCCGTTTCAAGCCCATGTTGGCCCTTTCAAAATACCTCAAAGGTTCAGACCTTGAAACCATCAGGTTCTCCAACCTGACCAATACAATTGAAATTCGTGACCGAAAAATCATCATTCCGGTTATGGATATCAGGAGTTCTGCACTGGACTTGACCGCGAGCGGAACACATACCTTCGACAACATGGTTGATTACAAATTGGGGCTTTATCTATCCCAAATACTTGGGCGAAAAGTGAAACAGATGAACAATGAATTTGGAACCATTGAGGATGACGGTTTAGGAAGGCCCAGGATCTATCTTTCTATGAAAGGACCAGCCTCGGACCCTAAATTCACATGGGATAGAAAAGGTACTGAACAGAAAATTTCGGATGAGATCCGTAAGGAGCGCAATACCATTAGAGACTTGTTGAAGAAAGAGTTCGGGAACTCCAAAAACACCGAAAACACCGATAACAAGGGAAATCAAACCAATCAACCCAAGGAGCTCGAATTGGAAACCGAAGATTAGTCTTATTTTTGTAACGAACCCCGGATATCTTTTTACCACTAATGAACATCTATACCCGAAAGCAACGTTGGAAAATAGCACTGCTGATGGTGGCAGTCTCTATCGGAGTTGCATCCATGTGGTATACGAATGACCTCGTGAAACAGCTGGCTGAACAAGAAAAGAAAAACGTGGAGTTGTGGGCCTCTGCGGTCCGACAAGCTGTTCAAAACCCCAACGACCATGGAGACGTGACTTTTGTGTTGGATGTTCTTACTAGCAACAAAACGATTCCAAGGATACTTACCAATGAGCGCGATGAGATTCTCAGTTCTGAGAATATTGACACAGCCAAATTGAACAATGATCCTGTTTGGCGTGACTTACAGTTGAAACAAATGAAGTCTGAAAAGGAGCCTATTGTAATTCCACTTGGAGAAAACGGAGAAAAAAATATAATCTACTTCCAGGATTCAATTATTATAAGACAGCTCAGATGGTATCCCTATTTCCAATTGGGGGTTATAAGTCTTTTCCTATTGGTTTCATACCTTGCTTTCAGTACATCCAGAAAGGCTGAGCAAAATCAAGTGTGGGTAGGTATGGCCAAGGAGACCGCCCACCAACTTGGAACACCGCTTTCATCCCTCATGGCTTGGGTTGAATATTTGAAGTCCAAAGACGAATCAGACATAGCCACCAGGGAGATCGAGAAGGACGTTGCACGACTGAATACAATTTCTGATCGCTTCTCCAAAATTGGCTCCTCTCCGGTATTGAAGAAAGAAAACGTGAGCTCCGTCGTAGAGAAAACCATGGAGTACTTTTCACCCAGAACATCCTCCAAGGTTACATTCAACTTGCATAAGCCTCCAACTCATGATGTGTTGGCACCTATGAACGTTCCGCTTTTCGAATGGGTTTTGGAGAACCTATTCAAAAACGCGGTTGATGCCATGGAAGGACAAGGTGTGCTAAGCATAACAATTACTGATCAGTCGCAATTTGTTTACATTGATGTTTCTGATACAGGTAAGGGTATTCCAAAATCAAAATATCAAACTGTTTTCAAGCCCGGCTATACTTCAAAGAGTCGAGGTTGGGGATTGGGCCTTTCTCTCTCCAAACGAATAGTTGAAGAGTATCATGCGGGTAAGATTTTTGTTAAAAATTCTGAACCGAAAAAGGGTACTATATTCAGAATTGTGCTACCAAAGCAAGTTGCTTGATACGTTTTTAAGGTTTGCTTTACCTACACATTCCATATTGCAAGAAAGCTTGTGTTTATTGTGATTTCCATTTCTCTGTAAACACCAATGGGTTGGATCGCATGGTATCGGCCATCTGTCGAGAGATTGAAATACGCAAGGATTATCTCGATTCATCCGAGCCTTTGAAAACGGTTTATTTTGGAGGGGGAACACCATCCATACTCGGCAAAAACCATATTGAGCGAATATTTCAAACTATCAGGGAAAATTATTTTTTGGATGTTAATGCGGAAATAACCCTTGAAGCCAATCCGGATGATCTAACCCACGAGAAACTCGCTGAGTTAGCAGCCACCCCGATAAACCGTTTAAGCATAGGCATTCAGTCGTTCTTTGACGATGACCTGCAGTTCATGAACCGTGCCCATTCTGCACAAGAGGCGGTTAAATCGATTCATAATTCCAAGGCAGCAGGCTTCGACAATTTGAGCATAGATTTGATTTATGGCCTTCCCAATTCCGAGTTGTCGCGATGGGCAAAAAACCTGGAATTGGCATTTTCTTTACCGGTTAAACACCTATCGTGCTATGGTCTCACTTTAGAGCCCAAAACCAAACTGAACAAAATGGTGTCCTTAGGTCAAGTTGCCATTCCGTCTGATGAAAATTTCCTTGAACAATTCGGCTACCTGATGGAAGCCGCCATTTCAAACGGTTTTGAACACTACGAGATTTCCAACTTCGCCAAACCAGGTTTCAGATCAAATCATAATAGCCGATATTGGAATGATGCACACTATGTGGGTGTGGGCCCTTCCGCCCATTCATATAATGGAATTTCCAGACAATGGAATGTATCCAGCAATTCACTTTATGTGGATGCCATAAACAATGGAGAAGTTCCATTCAAGTTGGAGAGCTTATCGAATGCAGACAAGTACAATGAGTATGTAATGACCAGACTTCGCACTTTGGAAGGTGTTCATTTGGAAGAGTTGGGGAAACGCTTTGGTTTACGTTTTAAAGAACATTTCTCCGAAATCATTACCACGTATTTGAATGATGGCTCGGTAAGTTCACTCAACAATAGCCGTTTTTCGCTCACTAGAAAGGGCCAATTCATCGCAGATCGTATAGCTGCTGATCTGTTTTGGACGGAATGATAATGGTCTTATTGCATACAATGATTGAAAAGGTTATTTTCGGAATTATAGTTAATTTTGGAATAGTTGATTTATTTTAAAAGACTCCGATGAAGGCGACTTTGCAAGTAGGCGAACATGAATTGCGCGTGGATTTATCCAAGCCAATAGATATTTCCATTCCGTTGTCTGCAAGGCCTGATAATGTGAATGCTTGGTACTGTGATCCAGTGCGAATTGAACCCGTTCGCATGGGTGATTGGATTGGAGATGTAAAAAGTGGCGGTTCGGTTAACTTCAGGAATATTCACTTTAATCCGCATGGTAATGGAACCCATACAGAATGCATGGGGCACATTTCCAAAGAGGAAATATCATTGAATCAAGAGCTAAAGTCCTTTTTTTTCGTTGCTGATTTGGTTTCGGTCAAGCCCGTTGCAAGAGGCGAAGATTTGGTTATTACGATTGACAGCCTTGCGGGGATGTCTTTACATCCTGCTGCAAGCGCCATTGTTATTCGGACATTACCCAACGATTTATCGAAGTGTAGCCGTCAGTATTCTAATTCCAACCCGCCGTACATCGATATAGAACTGATGCGCCACCTGGTTCAAATAGGCATCAAGCATTTGCTCTTGGATCTTCCCTCGGTTGACCGTGAACGTGATGAGGGTAGACTAGAAGCGCACCATGCTTTTTGGCAATATCCAGATTCGCCTCGAATAGGAACCACCATTACCGAGTTGATTTTCGTTCCTGATCATGTTGCTGATGGCAGTTATTTGTTGAATTTGATGATAACTTCATTGGAAAACGATGCAAGTCCTTCAAAACCCGTATTGTACAGGTTTTTTTAAGGATTTTCGCTGCATCATACCCAATTTGATTTGTTTTCACTAAATTAGATTTTTAGAATCTAAGCAAATGAGGAAAATCTTTTTGGCCATATTCGTTGCGGCCTTGATGTCTCATCAAGTAAAGGCCCAAGGAACCGTTGAAATCGGTATGTCTAGTGGAATTACCAATTACTATGGGGATTTAGGACATGACGATTGGTTTCAAGCAAATTCCACCCAACCTGGAATGGCTTTGACTTTTCGAAATTTCCTTAAGCCGGGAGCTTACAGCGGTAATCTTTATCGGCCTGTTTCGGCTGAGGTTAGGTTGTCATGGAATCGTTTGCAGATTGATGAAGCGATTCCTTTTGGCGGACGTGAAGGATTTGAGTTGAGGAATTTCGGTCGTGGTATCGGCTTTCGAAATGATTTGTTCGGTCTGTCTACCCATATAACCTATACTTATTACAATAATCCGCGCATCCCCTTGTACATGCAGCCCCCTGCCTTTTTCTTTTTCACTGGTATTGGCGTTTACCACGGGACACCGAAGGCCGACTTGTTCAGAGGTGCAGTTGCATTAGAGAACAGATATCATTATTGGCCAGATGGCACTATCAGAGACGTTGCATACGTTGGACCGGGATCACAAGGTAACATCATCGAAAAAGATGGAGAATATGAAACCGATCTGACAGATTGGTACACTGAAGGCGGCTCGGGCTCAGGCGAGGGCAAACTGACTAAGATGGGACGAAAAACCAATTTCGCCGTTCCTTTAGGGTTTGGCCTCCGATATGGTATGACCAAACAGATAACGCTATCGGTAGAGTGTGGCTATTATATGTTTTTCTCAGACTTCATTGATGATGTTAGCGATCGATATCCAACCTACTCTGAAATCGCTTCTTCTTACCCTGGGAACACCAATATGCAAGAATTGGCCCTATACATATCTGATCCAAGTGGTCTGGGAAGAGGCAACCCCAATGGAGTTGGAGAGAGCCCAAGGGGCAATCCGGCCAGTAAGGATGCGCATAGTTTCATAGGTCTTGAGTTAGCTTATAAATTCGACTTCCGCAGAGGTGTGCAGCGACTTTGGGGCGCCAAATAATACCAATTGATTAAATTTGCCCTATGGCGGCAAATAATGAAGATCTTTTTAAGAACCTGGTTTCCCATTGTAAGGAATACGGTTTTGTTTTCCCATCTAGTGAGATTTACGACGGTCTAAGTGCCGTGTATGACTACGGGCAATATGGCTCAGAGCTAAAAAACAATATCCGGGCCTATTGGTGGAATTCCATGACTCGGCTACATGAGAACATCGTGGGAATTGATGCAGCCATTTTTATGCATCCAACCACATGGAAGGCTTCAGGCCACGTGGATGCTTTTAACGACCCTTTGATTGACAATAAGGACTCAAAAAAGCGATATCGAGCAGATGTGTTGATAGAGGAGCATGTGGCTAAGATTGAAGGAAAAATAAATAAAGAGGTTTCAAAGGCAAAAGACCGCTTTGGAGAGTCATTTAACGAAGAACAGTTTCGATCTACCAATCCAAGGGTATTGGAAAATCAAGCCAAGATTGACACCATCAACACCAGGTTCAAGGATGCTATGGATGCTTCCGACATGTCGGCAGTAAAGCAAATAATAGTAGACTTGGAAATCGTTTGTCCGGTTTCAGGAACCCGCAATTGGACCGATGTTCGTCAGTTCAACCTGATGTTTTCCACCCAGATGGGATCGGTCAGCGAAGACTCTTCTGCTCTTTACTTGCGTCCTGAAACAGCCCAAGGGATTTTTGTCAACTTCCTGAATGTATATAAAACAGGCCGCATGAAGGTGCCTTTCGGTATTGCACAAACAGGAAAGGCTTTCAGGAATGAGATTGTAGCCAGGCAGTTCATTTTCCGGATGCGTGAGTTTGAACAGATGGA
>JBJTQS010000115.1:0-3544 GCA_046075765.1 Bacteroidota bacterium | reverse complement strand
TAATTCAATTCGGTGGCTTCCACGGATATTTTTATTTCAGGGAAAAATTTGCAGGAAACCTTATCAAAAAGCCAAGTAGTGTTCGATAAACGAATATTCAGTACTCCATCAAGGTTGTTGCTGATGTTGATTTTGACAGGCTTCTTGGTTAAGCCGAAGGTTGACATCAAGTGGTCGTAAGTAGCTGCTGTCTTGATTGGGAAAAAGCTTTTGAAAGTGTTGATTTCCTCTTCCCATTTGCTCGCACTTGAATTGGTAGAACGCGCCCTTCTCTTGGCATGATGCGGAATCTCCGGTCTTAAGATGGAGGCAAATGTGTCGATACGGCTTACCACAGTGTCAACATTCAAGCGTGTGCCTAATAGAAGGCAATATTGATTTATGAAAAGGTCCCGTACAGGCTTGTGAGATGTAAGATTACGCAGCACAGCCGTAGTGTAAGTTGGATTGTACCAGGCGGTTTGCTTCGGACTTATCCGCTCTTTCAAGAAGTTTTCCTTGATACCCACCATCTCACAACTTAGATCTGAATCGTAAAATATCCATCTCCAACGGTTGTCGAGCGCCGAGCTTTTCCAAAAGCGGACATTTCCCCTGGAGTCGCGGTTTCGTATATGAATCTGCAGTATGGCATAGTTGATGTAGTTTTCCAGATCCATCACGGTATTCAACGAATCAAAAACCGAAGCATCCGGAAAACTTCTGGCTATGTATTGAACCATGCGGTTGTAGTCTGGGTTGCCACCGCCGTTTGCTGCTAGCAAAATGGTGGATTCGTTTTTTGGAGCCTTATGATTATAATACAAGTACTCGTGATTGATCTTTTCTCGGATATTGTAAATGCCCCAATAATCGCCATTGACTAGCAAAATAGACGGCCTATAGTCCATGTAATCCAATCCCAAATCCTTGGCAATGGAACAAAGCGTCATATCCTTCATTCGGGTTTGATTCTGGTCGTTGCCGGATGCACGCAAAACCAATGTTCGGTATGAGTTGTATGGTTTCCCCAAGAAGGGATTAAAGCCAATGTTTCGCGAACCTAATGTTGTGTCAGTAGTCAAGCGAATTCCCTTATCGGGCATTCCTAGAGTCATCCCACCAAATGGCTGAACACGCATATTGCCCAGCCTTCTAATGCCAGATGAATCCATGAATTCAACATAGGTTTTGAGATTTTCTTTTTTCCAAACCCGGCCTTCGGTTTTCAATATGGCGTTCCCTAATGAGTCGCCAACATGCACCACTTTGCCATCCAATATACCGCCTGGAGCATCAAACTCTGAGCGGTCGAGGTGTAGCGATACAATGGGAAGAGTGATGCTTTCGCGGATGAAGTAGGTGCCAACGTAAATGGTGTCTATCCAATCCCCTTTGAACTTGATTTGGAGGGCAATCGTGGATATGCTGTCCATAATAACAGCGGACTTGTTTTCATAGGATTTTACGCCAAGCCCACCTGCTACGGTGTATTTATAACTTCCACCAACCGGTGCTTTTAGTTGTAAGTATACCGGCTTTTGGTAAAAGCCGGGGGCCATATCGAAATTGTAACCGTAAAATCTGACATGCTCAAGAGGTGCATAAACCTGGGCCTTTGTAAAAAGGGGGCTCAGGCAAATGATAAAAAGCGTTAAGAATGCTAGGTTGTGCCTTGGTCGCATGGACAATGAGTCCACGAATTTACAAAATCATGTTCGGCCTCAGGATTCAGCCTGGCAAATGAGTAAAAGAAAGGTAAAAATCGGAATTCAAGCTATTGAATTCCAATCAAAATAGGAGCGGCGAGCCTTTTTTCAAGAAGGACTTAATTTCTGAGGTTGAAATAAGAATGTCCAAATCCAAATCCAAGGACTTCATTGAAGGACGCAATCCGAAATAACCGGGTTTCATGATATGTATGCCATCCTCATCCAGTCCGAAATTTGCGATATCCTCTTTTATCAGATTCGTTTTCTCAAATGCCGCTTTGTATTGTGCAGCATCACCAAACTCCTGAATCCATTCTTCCTCACTCATACCACTGTTCGATTTAAACGCTTGAAGGTTAGCAGTAGCTTTTTCATTCAAAAGGGAAACGAAGGCATCCAACTTGGAACTTTCAATTTCCTTGAGCAGTTCTAGCTGCTTTTTCGAATTCAATTCGAACACATAATATTGCGAAACAACCCAGGTGTTTTCACCATCCTGCTTGGCGTAAGTGTACTTGGTTCCTAAGACTCCATAACGGGCAAAAGTGATTTCATACGGATTGATTGTGGATGAATTTTGTTTTCGACTGGCCATCTCAGCCGCCAAGCTTTGTCCGCTTTTTATCGATAACGAATCTGCTTTCGGGATTTTGCATGAAGCCTTGAAAGATGGGTTGGTTTTGTAAGCACGCACGGGCAGACCGTTTTTGGCTCCTGTTTTTTTCCAATTGCCGAATAGGCTATCTCCTTTGCTCACTAAAAACCACTCGGCAACGATGGAACCATTCATATCGGTTTCTTTCAATCGGAGCGTGTCGGATTTACGCGTGCCGCTAAGTTTCTTGTCTCCAGATCCGTTTTTATTGAAATAATTGCCTGAAACAAGGGTGTCCGCTTTGGTGGTTAGTTCCATCCAGATGTGCTGGTTTGTATGGATGTGCCCCTCAAAAGATTGACTTTTTGAAACGAAAGGGAAGAGAAGAAGAGGCAATAAAAAAAATGAATGTGGTTTCATTTGTGGTTTGGTTTTCCACAAAGGTACTATAACATTCGATGCAAGTCAAATAGGGTAAATTCGGCTATTTTAGATGAAGATAAAACGGATTCGAAGACTTTTTCGGAGACAGTTAGATTTTAATGTTGTCTAGGACAAATGTTTTCGCGATTTCCATCAATTGGCCAAGAATTAGGAATCCCAAAAATAAAACTGCATAGACGAATTTGGTAGGTGAGAAATCCGTGTTGACTTTCAATGATGTTAGCCAGTAGGTGATCAGGAATATGCAGGGTGTGACAAATAAAAACTCCGACAAGTACGGGTGTATGGTGCACCATTGCGGAAGAGCGATATAAACGAATGCGAATGGGATCAAGTTGAAAAGAAGCTGTTTCAACATCAAGGTTCTTTGAGCTTTCATCACGGCTATCAAAATGATAACTCCGCACATCAGGCTGATGCAATTACCTATATGCTGTTCTGCAATGGCAGAGAAGTAAGGTGCAAAGGAGGATTTCAAAAAAATAGAATGGCCATCAAGGCCCGATCTGAACAAATAGCTTGAAGATACTTTAACAAGCCCCAAATGCTGCTGCGCGATTACTGGTAGGAAATAATTAGCTCCCGCAACAACCAGAACAAGGAGCATGTTTTTCAATACCCTGGTACGCATTACAAGCTTATCTTCACTGAAAATGTAACAAAGCGACCATGGTATGATGTAAACCACCGATATGCAAGCTATGATTAGGCCACCCAGCAAAAACCTTCGGTCTCTCAAATCCGAATCCCTAGTTTCTACGTTTACCGACAAGTAACAGAAAACCATTGAAACGAAGAAGTGGAAATTATCTGC
>JBJTQS010000114.1:0-2563 GCA_046075765.1 Bacteroidota bacterium | reverse complement strand
TGCCATATACCAACTCGCTTAACACAGGGAAGTCGCCACGAATGGTAGCGAGATCGAAATGCTGCGGACTGGTTGGTTGCATCAACTGAGAACTTATGAATGCATCAATTTTTCCTCGGCAATGGATTGCAAGTTCTGCTTTAGGGTTTCCATTTCGATGTGGTCGAGTACATCAGCGGCGAATGCGATATTCAAAAGGGTTCGGGCAGATTGCTCACCGATGCCTCTGGCGCGTAGATAAAACAAGGCTTCGTCATCTAGCTGACCCGTAGTGGTTCCATGCGAACACTTAACATCATCGGCAAAAATCTCCAATTGAGGCTTGGTGTTCATTTGAGCATCATCCGACAACAATATGTTTTTGTTCGATTGATATGCGTTGGTCTTTTGTGCATCCTGACGAACGAAAATCTTTCCGTTGAAAACGCCTGTCGACTTACCTCCTAAAACTCCTTTATAAAGTTCATTGCTTTCGCAATGTGGCATGGCATGGTCAACCAAGGTGTGGTTATCGCAGAGCTGTTCGCCACTCAAAAGATACAAGCCGTACATGTAGGAGTTGCAATTCGTGCCGTTCAAACGGATATGCAAGTTGTTCCTGACAAGATGCCCTCCCGTAGTGACTACGGTAGAACTGAATCGGCTATCTTGTTCCTGCTCAACTTGGGTAAAACTGATTTGCGATGTTAACTCGTTTTCCAATTGGGCTTTTACCCATGTGACATTGCCATTACGCTTTACAACCACTTCCGTCACATTGGTGGTGATTCCTTCGCATGCTCTATCCAAGGAATGGTAACTCTCAAATATCTGTAAAGACGATTCAGGTTCTGCAATGATTAGGTTGCGGGTAATGGCAGGTTCTTTGTCGCTGTTAACGTAAAGGATGTGCACGGGTTTGTCCACAATCTTTTTGGCAGGCACGTGAATGAACACACCATCGTTAACAAAAGCCGTATTCAACGCAACAAACGATTCGTTTTCTAATTGGGCGATTTTTCCTAGATATTGCTTCACGGCAGCATCAAGGCGTACAGAAGCAAGGTTCTTAATGGCATAATCGCTCGGTAGGGGAGAGGATAGTGATTCTTGGAACAAGCCGTTTTCGAATACGAGCAATGTCACATCCTTGCCTGCAATCATCAACTCGTTTACTGCGGATTCTTTCAGCAATCCTGCAGATGCGCGCTTTGTGGCAAGGTTTATTTTTTCAGCAATATCCTTAACGCTGGTGTATTTCCATTCTTCGTGACGGGTTGTTGGGAAACCGTTTTTGAGAAAAGAGTCGATGGCTTTGGAACGTAGATCGGCCAAAGCATCCGATTTCAATTCGAAGTTGTCGAATCCGCTGATGATGTTGTTTATCGTTTCCACTGTTATCTCTTGAGTTTTAACAACTGCTTAGGCTTCCACTTCATCTTTGATCCAATCGTATCCTTTTTCTTCAAGCTCCAAAGCCAATTCTTTTGTGCCTGACCTTACGATGCGCCCTTTGTATAATACATGCACGAAATCAGGTACGATATAATCGAGCAAACGCTGGTAGTGGGTAATTACCAAGAAAGAGCGATTTCCATCCCTCAACGCATTTACACCGCCAGCAACAATTCGTAACGCATCAATATCAAGTCCTGAGTCGGTTTCGTCCAAGATGGCCAACTTTGGCTCCAGCATGGCCATTTGGAATATCTCATTCCGTTTCTTTTCTCCGCCACTGAATCCTTCGTTCACAGAACGCGATGTCATCTGACGGTCCATCTCAACCAGTTTCATTTTTTCCTTCATCAATGCAAGGAAATCTTTGGAGTCGAGCGGCTCCATACCTTTTGATTTGCGGACTTCATTAACTGCAGTCTTCAAGAAGTTTGCGTTGCTCACACCGGGGATTTCCACCGGGTATTGGAAGGCCAAGAAAACACCAGCTCTTGCACGATCTTCAGGCGACATATCCAACAAATCCTGTCCATCGAACATCACTTCACCTCCGGTAACCTCATAATCTTCACGACCTGCCAACACGGAGGCCAATGTGCTTTTCCCCGAACCATTAGGCCCCATGATTGCATGAACCTCACCTGGTTTTATATCCAAATTCAATCCGCGTAAAATCTCTTTTTCTTCTACTCTTGCCTGAAGGTTTTTTATACTAAGCATCTTTATTTGAATTTTATTTTTTTAAAAATTGTCAATTGTCAATTGTCAATTGTCAATCGTCAATCGAATTATCCTACACTTCCCTCCAACGATATCGCCAACAACTTCTGCGCTTCTACGGCAAACTCCATGGGAAGCTGGTTGAACACTTCCTTGCAATATCCGTTTACGATTAAGCCAATGGCGTCTTCGGTTGCGATGCCGCGTTGGTTGCAGTAAAATATCTGGTCTTCCCCGACTTTGGAAGTAGTGGCTTCGTGCTCTACTTTGGCAGTCTTGTTGGGCGACCGATGCGGAGCACATACATTCCCTTACATCGAAGTTCATAACAAGACTGCCAAAGTAGAGCACGAAGCCACAACTTCCAAAGTCGGAGAAGACCAGATATTTTATTGCAACCAACGCGGCA
>JBJTQS010000113.1:0-2681 GCA_046075765.1 Bacteroidota bacterium | reverse complement strand
TCGCAACAGATGTGCTAGAGTTATTAAAAACAAAACTGGAGTTAAAACCGAAAGCAGCGTCAGCTGATCCGTTTTGTAGATATCGACTAATCTGAATCGTTCCAGATGATGTAGATACACCCAGCAAGATCCTGCCGTTTGAGTCCAAGGCTAAAACAGGATTTTCAACACTTTGACCAGGGACTGTGACCATCCCAGTTCCATTGAATGAACTTACCAATGCGCCGGTAGAATCCATCATAATCAACATAACATTACCGCCCGCTTTACCACCAAATACAAACCTACCATTGGGAAGGCAAACAACACCCGTGGCAAACTCGGCGAAACCTGTAGGATTGTATAATTTCTTACCATCCTGATCAAAATCATTGGATAATGTTCCCGTAGAATCGATTTTTACCAAGGCAAAATCATTATCCAATGGCGAAAAGCCTACTCGGCAGGCTCCTACAATGTAAATGTTCCCATGAATATCAAAATCAAACGCAGAGCCTAAGTCAGGTTGTGTGCCAGCTCCAGTCATATCAACCGTTTGAATACCAGAAACGCCGAATGTATTATCCAGCGAACCATCAGAAAGCAAACGGCAAACAAGTATGTCTAGTCCAAAATTACCTGTAAATGCTCCGGAGTTGACAGCTACGATTCTTCCTTGGCTATCTAACTTTACTGATGGTGTTTGCCCGCCGATCGACTGTTGGTTTCCCAAACTTACATATTGGTATCCATCAGAGCTAAAGGTTGTGTCAAGAGTGCCATCTGTATTCAATCGAACAAAGCACAGTTCAAAATATCCAGTTGCAGGCCTTTGACTCAATCCGACCATTACTATTTTCTGGTCGGGCTGTATGGCTACACCATAACCACGATCAATATTGTTGTAAAAATTAAGTAGTAGAATTCCATCACCACTGAAACTGGAGTCTGGAACTATTGTCTGCACGGATTGAGAGAATGCTTGAAAATTAAGCACCAGCAATAGGGCAAGTAAATTTCGTTTCATTTTTAATAGGTTTAATTTTATTCAAAAGTATGAATATTAGAATTGCTTTTCTAAATTGGACTAAACTTAAAAACACACAATTCAACCAACTAATATTTAGGATCTTACAAAGATTTGGCTAAAGCAAAAAAATGAAAAAGGTTCTTAGGAAATTCATCCTGTCTGACAAGCCACAAGAGGGCAGAAATAACACTCATGTAATCCAGAAAAGAATCAGCAATGTTAGATCGATTTGGCATAACGAACACCAAGACGATGTAGGTTTAGAAAAAGTATTGCGTCTATTCTTAGCTGCCTCCCAATTTGTTTTTCCGGGGATATACATAAAACAGCTATTTGGTTACCGGGGTGTTCACTTTCAGGAATTGGCAATCGACTTGTATATTCTTGCAAAAATCTTTTTTCCTTTTTGCTTGCTATACTTCGGACTGCCTCTTAATCCGATCGTTATTTCCATTCTAACGTGGCTATTGTTAGAGACCATACTATACATATCCACACTTGTATTTGCATCTGATCTATTTGACCAACCAAGATCGTACCGTCGGTCGATGTTATTGCTTTTCATGGATTACTTTCAAATAGTCTTGAGCTTTGCTGTGCTATACAAAACAGGCAACCATCTGAATCAACCATTCGTTCATTGGTTTGATCCGATTTACTTCAGTGTAGTAACATCGGCAACGGTAGGATATGGCGATTTTCATCCTACAACAGCATTTGGAAAACTCTTGGCTACCTCACAGATTGTCATATTTTTCATTGTGGTCATGTTCATCCTCAATTTCTTTTCGCACAGAATGGAACAAAAGGGTTATTTTGGGAATAAGGAATAAAAAAATCCCGGAACATGATGTCCGGGATTTTGTATTGAGCTTGAACTTAACCGCTACTTGTAAATCAGAGATGTGTTTGTATTATAGAACATAAAAGACCACAAATCGGCCTGCTCCTCAATGGTCTTGGAGATAGGTTTTCCTGCACCATGTCCTGCTTTGACATCTATCCGTATCAAGAGCGGATTTTTATTGGACTTACGAGCGTCTTGCAACTGAGCAATGTATTTGAATGAGTGCGCAGGCACCACACGATCGTCATGATCCGCCGTAGTCACCATCACCGCAGGATATTCCACATTAGGATTAATGTTATGCAATGGAGAATATTTCAACAAGTTGGGGAATTGCGCAGTTGTATCACTGGAACCATATTCAACAACCCAACCCCAACCCACAGTGAATTTATGGAATCGAAGCATATCCATGACGCCAACTCCCGGGAAGGCTACTTTGAATAGGTCAGGACGTTGGTTGATCACAGCACCAACCAACAAACCACCGTTGGAGCGGCCCTCCAAAGCTAATTTTGCAGGTGAGGTATATTTCTGGCTAATCAAATATTCGGCAGCTGCAATACAGTCGTCAAATACATTCTGTTTCTTATCAAGCTTCCCTCCTTCGTGCCACTTTTCCCCATACTCCCCACCGCCTCTTAAATTAGCTACTGCATACACCCCTCCATTTTCCAATAAAATCAACCTGGAGGCACTGAATGAGGGCGTAAGACTGATGTTAAACCCACCATAACCGTATAGCAAAGTGGGATTGTTACCATCCAATTTAATTCCTTTCTTATGGACAATGAACATGGGCACCTTTGTACCATCCTTGCTAGT
>JBJTQS010000112.1:0-4723 GCA_046075765.1 Bacteroidota bacterium | reverse complement strand
CCACGACATCATTTCCACCATGCTCGCTCTTACTCGCATCCCGATGCTGAGTGAAGAGGACCGCGATATGGATTTTCATAAAAGAAAAGATTGGAGCAGGTTCTGGTTAGTGGATCCATTGGATGGCACAAAAGAGTTTCTGAATCGCAATGGCGAGTTCACAGTGAACATTGCATTGATAGATGGAAACCGACCATCGATGGGTGTGATTCTGGTGCCTGGCACCAACACCCTTTATTTCGGCGGGCAACAATTAGGAAGCCATCGCATTGGTGATTTGAGTTTGGTTCAAGATGTGATGCACGATTTCGACTCGTTGTTGTCATCGGCAAAAGCGCTCCCACATCATGATAGTCGTAGCACGATTACAGCCGTTGCGAGCCGATCACATCTGAATGCTGACACTTTGTTGTTCTTAGACTCACTGAAAGAAACACATGGAGCAATTGATGTGATATCCAAGGGCAGTTCATTGAAACTATGCTTGGTGGCAGAGGGTGCGGCGGATGTTTATCCACGCATGGCACCTACTATGGAGTGGGATATTGCTGCCGGTGATGCCATCGCTTCAGCGGCAGGTTGCATTGTGATTGAACATGCCACCGGCTTACCTTTGCAATACAACAAAGAACAACTGCTCAACCCGCATTTCGTTGTTTACGGAAAAGGGTTTTATGAAGGATGATCAAATCCATAAGGAAAAAACTTTCGGGCGATAATCCATCTGCTGAGACAGTCCGCGGCAGCGCCTCCAATTTCACACTACGAGTTCTAGGATTGGTTGCAGGCTATGCCTTCACCCTGTTGGTAAGTCGGCTCTTCGGGGCTAGTGTTTTGGGAGCCCACACGCTTTCAACAACCGTATTGATGCTTTTCACCGTAGTGGGCCGATTGGGTATGGATACCCATATCGTAAAAACCTTCTCCGCCGACCGCATGAATGGACGATGGGATCGCATACATGAGGTTTACAACAAAACACTTCAAATTTCGATTTGGGTAGGCCTTGTGTTAACCGCCATCCTCTTCTTCTCATCGGGACTGATTGCCTCTACAATTTTCAAGAAACCTCATGTGGAACCCTATCTCCAACTGATTTCTTTTGCAGTGTTGCCGATGGTGTTGCGATTCATCAACTCCGAATGTTATAGAGGTTTCGGCATGAATAAGGAATACGCATACAGTCAGAATGTGGGATATTTCATCTATGCCACGGTTATATTGGGTGCGCTTTCAATTGTGTCTGAAAATGAACTTTTACCCAACATTGCTTTCGTAGTTAGTTTGGTGGTACTCGCTTTTAGTAGCACCTGGATGGTTATGCGTAAAATCAAGAACCATGCAGATGCACCATCCAACGAAATCGGTTATGCCGAATGGGTTCGAACATCTTCTCCAATGATGATGGCCGGGTCGTTGCTGCTGATTTCAGGATGGATAAACACGCTTATTTTGGGAGCATACCGAGGTGAGGAGGAATTAGGTGTTTTTGCCGTGATTTTGAAAATAACCAACTTTGGAAATTTCATTATATTATCCGTTAATGGATTTACTACTCCGCGCTTCGCTCAGCTACACCATGCCGGCGATGTGGATGGATTGAAAAAACATGTGAGGCTGGCTTCCAAGATAATCTTCTGGGCATCGCTGCCTGTGTTCGCCTTCATGTTCATCTGCAACGATTGGTTGTTACTGTTGTTTGGCCCTGCGTTTCTGATGGGATCCCAACCTATGCTGGTTTCTACTGCTGGCAGGTTGATTGGTACGCTTACAGGACCAACTGGCAATCTGTTGAACATGACAGGTCATCAGAACGCTTTCCGCAACATCATGATCGTTACTACGGCCATCAATATCATCTTGTGCTTTATTCTGATTCCACAATACGGCATTATGGGTTCTGCATTGGCCTCTTCGCTTTTCATTGTTACATACAACATCGCGTGTGTTGTATATATTCGCATCAAACTTGGTCTAAATTCATTTTATCTCCCATTTATCTCCTGAATGGACCGCAACCACTACCTGATTATCGGCGGCAGCACTAAATGTGGCACCACATCACTTTTCAATTATTTTGAATTCCATCCAGGGGTTTGTGCCTGCTCCATGAAGGAGTCGCGATACTTCCTGGAACCCGAATACAAGCTGGTGGCTCAAAAACGAGACCATTCAGGTATAAGCAATTTCAATGAATTGTTTCCGAACAGCAATCCTGAGAAGGTTCATGTGGAAGCAACACCTGACTATCTGTATTCCCAGCACGCCCTTACGAGGATAGCACAGGAGTTGCCAAATGCCAAGATGGTTTTCATCCTACGAAAGCCAACAGGGCGATTGGAGTCTTGGTATAAATTCGCAAGACAGCTTGGTTTGATTGAAGAAAGTGTAACGTTGGAGGCTTTCGTTCAAATGCAATTAGGATTGACTGACCCGCCCCAGCATCTGCGTTCACTGGAGCAAGGGTGTTACTCGAATTACTTGGAACGAGCCTATGCCTTATTTGGTAAGAATAGACTAATGGTGTGCTTTTATGAAGAATTGGACAAAGACCCGGAGAGCCTTTGCAAAAGGGTTGCATCATTTGCTGGCGTCGACCCTGGTTATTTTTCCGGTTTTGAATTCAAAATCTTTAACAAATCTGCTGCTGCAAAAGCAAGCCTTTGGGCTAGGATGTTCAGGAGTTTTAAGCGATTGGTAAAGCCTTTGAAACAACAGCTTCCTAAAGGCATCCGCAAAAGACTTAAATTGGCATCCCATAAGATTGAAAGCAGCTTGGGTGGCACATCTAAATCATTCAAGGAAATAAATAAAATGAATGAAGAAACGACAGCATTCATTGAACAATACTATTCGGCAGAAGCCGGAAAAATAAAATCACTTACAGGAGTTGAACCCCCTTGGTAATTAGACATGAAGTTCCGACTCACTTGGGCCATATATTTCCTGTTTCTCTTCGTGCCTTTCGAAGTGATCTTACTGAAATACCTTCCGGTTTCGGATCGCATTTACGGACTGTTTTTATTTGCCGTTGAAGTTTTCATTTACTTGCTGGCGGGTTTGGTTCTTTTCCGATTTCTTGCATCGCGTAAGCTGCCTATTGGCACCCCTATTGACAAACCTCTTTGGATATTCATTGGCTACTCTTTGGTGATTACCGTAGTTAACCAAGCGCCGATGCTGCAATCTTTTATCGGTCTTCGTGTATTATTGCGTTATGTGCCGTTATTCTATGTATTATGTTTCATACAAACAGGTAGTAATTTTCCAAGAACCATTTTCAGGGGTATGCTGGCGGTTATCGGAATACAAACCTTAATCACCATTTGGCAGCACTACTTCGGATTAAACCAGATTTGGTATCCTCGTGCTTCGGAACTGGAAATCGGTGGAAAGCAATTTTCATTCAAATTACTGAACACCTCATTCAGTGGAGGTAGGGAAATGGGCGTTGGTATCGGCACATTCGGTGATTCGGTGTTCCTGGCTTTGTTTTTGGTAATTGCCTTTGCCGTATTGATTGCCGCTTTACAAAAAGGCAATTTAGAAAGCAAGCAGCAGCGCTGGATGGTTTTTGCATTGACGGGATTGTCCCTCGCATCGTTGTTCTTCACTTATTCCCGAGGTTCCGTTTTATTGGCTTTAGCTGCCATACCACTTATCATATATTTTTCGGGCGGCAGAAAAAAGTTGTTGATTTATCTTACTATCGGGATTATCGCATTATCCCCGGTATTATTATTTGGAATCGCGGGAAATTCAAGCAACAGCCCCGGTTACATCAACCCGAAAATCAAATACACCGATCCCATCTCCAATATTTTTGCTGTGTTCACCAGTAGCTATGTGGAGAACACCATGCAATTCTCAAGAGGAGCCATCCTCACAGAGATCGGCGGCGAACTGGTGTCATCGTTCAAGCTTTTAGGATATAGTCCGGCACAGGAATTTGCTTTGGAAAAAGCGGCAACAAAGCTCTTTGGATCGAATATGCCCATAAACAACCTGCCCATCATCAATGATGTTTATTGGGTTGCATTCATCATTTATTACGGCATAATCGGATTGGCTATTTTCTGGTTCATACTATTCAAGCTTTTCAAAGGCTCGCTGTTTGTTTATCGCAATACACCCGATCCCTACTTACGGATATTCGCATTGGCTTTCGTTGCAATTGTTATTCTCGCCATACCCTACTCGTTTATTCTTCGGACATTTGTTTTCAGAGCCTGGGGTTTCTACTTTTGGCTGATTGCAGGACTGGTGTTCGCCGAATGGCGTAGATTGAAATCATTGGAAAAACAAGGATTACCTCTTACAAGTGAAAGTACTACTGGTTCATAAATTCTGGAAGAAGGTCGGCGGGGCTGAAGTATATTTTCAAGACACGGCCCGAATCCTACGCGACCAAGGTCACGAGGTACATATCTACACTACTGCATTTGATGCCGAAGGCGCGATGGATGTCTTCCAAGCCGATGATAAAACACATTTCGGAAAATCATTCGACTACTTGCAAGGTGGCATATTAAAGCGTATTGGGAACATTCCGAAAATCATTTATTCAAAGGAAAACAAAAAGGAATTCCGTCAACTACTACGCAAGTTTAAGCCTGATGTGGTTCACGTGTTCGCTATTTATGTCACTATCACTCCAAGCATACTAGATGCCTGCCGAGAAGAAGGTATTCCTGTGGTGATGTCATGCAATGATTACAAACAT
>JBJTQS010000111.1:0-7197 GCA_046075765.1 Bacteroidota bacterium | reverse complement strand
GGAGTGGTTGCTCCTTCACTCACCACATATACACCCAACTCGCCGCGTGCTGTCTCCACCCGAGTATAAAACTCTCCTTTGGGTGGCTTCAATACGGCCTTGGTCTTTCCTTGTATTTCCCCTTCGGGGATGTTATCTATCAGTTGATCGATGATACGCATCGACTCTTTCATTTCTTCCAAACGGACTACATAACGCGCAAAGCTGTCGCCCTCGGTGGCCATGCACTCATTAAAAGAAACTTTATCGTATACTTCGTACGGATATAGTTTGCGTATATCGCAACTAACACCGCTGGCCCTGGCCGTTGGTCCCGTACATCCGTACGAAATGGCATCCTCTTTTGAAAGCACACCTACGCCCTTCATACGATTTTGGAAAATGATGTTGCCCGTTAGAAGCTCATCATATTCATCTATCTTCTGCTTGAAGTGCGCGTTGAACTCTTTTACTTTTTGTACAAAGTTTGGATGGATATCAAACATCACACCACCCGGAACTATATAGTTCATGGTGAGTCGTGCACCGCAGGTCTCTTCCATGATGTCGTTTATCATCTCGCGCTCGCGGAAAGCGAGGAAGAAAGGAGTGAGCGCCCCAATGTCCATGGCCATGGCACCCCACCACAGTTGGTGCGAAGCCAAACGCGTTAATTCATCCATGATCACACGAATGAATTGTGCGCGTTCAGGGACTTCAATCTGCAGGGCTTTCTCGGTAAGCAGTGCGCAAGCATGATTGTTGATGTGCGATGAAAGATAATCCATGCGACTGGTCACGTAAATGAACTGTCGGTAGGTAAGGCTTTCGCACATCTTTTCGATAGAGCGATGTATGTAACCCAAATGCGGCTCTACCTTTTTGATGGTTTCACCGTGTATGGTGATCACCAAATGCAAAACGCCGTGCGTGGCGGGATGCTGTGGCCCCACATTCACAATCATGTCGCCGTTTCCGGCTTCTATCACATCCTGCAGCATCGCGTTATAGCTTGATCATGTTAATGGGGTCCTCATAATCTTTGCGCAATGGAAAACCTTGCCAATCATCAGGCAAAATGAGTTTACGCAAATCGGGGTGACCTTTAAAGTCAACACCGAACAACTCGAATACTTCACGTTCATGGAATTCTGCGGTGCGCCAGATGTCGCAAACAGTATCAGCCTCGGGCTGTGTGCGGTCGAGTTTCACTTTGAAAACCACGGTGTGCCGATGTATGGTTGATGTTAAGTGGTAAACCATGGTGAGATGCGTTTTCCAATCCACGCAAGTGAGACAGAAAAGGTAATCCATATCGAGCCCCTCGGTATGGCGCATCAACTTGGCCAGGTTTTTCCAATCGGCTGGAGTCACTTCCACATTCAGCCACTCGCCACCTTCGATGGCTGTTGCCGCAGGAGCGATTTCGCTGATCTTTGATTGAAGTTCCTCCCGTGTCATCAAAAACTGTTTTCTGGTTTTTCGGTTCGGATCTGCTCACGCGTCATGCCCATGCGGATTTTCTCTTGCAGAGCCATCATGGCATGTATCAAGGCTTCGGGTCGGGGTGGACAACCGGCAACGTAAACATCAACTGGAATGATGTGGTCGGCACCTTTTACAACGGAGTAGGTGTTGTAGAAGAACGGACCGCCACTGGTTGCGCAAGCGCCCATGGCGATAACATATTTAGGTTCTGCCATTTGATCGTACAAACGCTTCAGCACGGGAGCCATTTTATTCACGATAGTCCCTGCTATGATGATCACATCTGCTTGGCGCGGAGTGGCACGGGCTACTTCGAATCCAAACCTCGACCAATCATATTTGGCAGAAGCGGTGCTCATCATTTCAATGGCGCAGCAAGATGTGCCGAACACCAATGGCCAAAGCGAATTGCTACGCGCCCAATTGATCACTTGATCTAGTTTACTGACCAAGATGCCTCCTCCTGGAGTTTGAATCACATCACCCGGAAATGGTGTGGTATGGTTTGGTGTTACTTCCATTGTAGGGCTTTTTTCTTGTGAGCGTAAAGGAAACCCGCGAACAGGATGGCGATGAAAATCAAAACTTCAATAAGTGCTACCCAGCCCATTTGTTTCACCACAACGGCCCAGGGAAAGAGGAATATCAGTTCCACATCGAAGATTAGGAAGATCAGAGCGAATAGGTAATACCCAACACTGAATTGAACCCAACTTGGACCAATCGTGGGAATGCCACACTCATACGGCTGCAATTTTGCAGGTGTATGGGTGGTTTTCAGAAGAATCTTAGACACGATGATAGCCAAACCTGAAAAGGTTATGGCGGCAATCATTAACGCTATAATAGAACCTGCTCCCATCTGATTTTGTAGGTTTTGCAAATATACCTTTTACCTTTTTTCTCTCTAAAAATCCACTTCCTTAAGTTGTCAACATATGCTCATAACTTTGGTAATGTGGCCCCTTTCGGGGGATGGTGAATCAGCCGTAAGATTCGAAACGAATCATATCCTTCGCGTAACCCATAGCTTCCAAGGTGTTACGGGACTCCTTCAGCATGTCGTGCCATCCGCAAAGGAAAAACATACAAGGCCTATGGTCGGCGAATTCCCGCTTGTAAACCTCGTGCACATACCCCGTTTTACCCTTCCAGGAGGGTGAAGGTCGGGACAGGGTAGGGATGAACTTGAAATCAGGTTGTTCAGATTGCAATTTTTCGAATTCCGTAGCGTACAAATTATCGATCTCCGAACGGTTGCCCGATATCAGAGTGATGCGCCCCGTATGCTTACCGCTAGCGAAAATATGATGAATCATGCTGCGCAATGGCGCAATGCCTGTGCCTGTAGCGATGAAGCACAACTCATTCAGTAACGATTCCGGTAGAGTGAATTTGCCGTATGGACCATCAACACCGATACTGGCGCCCTCCGTAATTTGTTCCCACAACGCCGAGCTGCCGGCTCCTCCTGGCTTGAATGAAATGCATAGCTCAAAGGTTCCATCTGAGTATGGTGCCGATGCAACAGAATAATATCGGCGTATGGTTGATTCACCCTCACCAATATTCAGCGCAATGAACTGACCAGCTTCAAAATGAAATTCGGCCGATTGTGGCATTTGCAGAAAAAAGCGCTTCACGATGGGCGTTTCATCGATGATGCGGATCACCTTGGCTTGATGTATGGTTGGGTTATCCATGGTTTTATGATTCGGTTTTACGCTTTTATTTCATGATCACCATCAATCCGTCTCGCACCGGCATCAACACATGCTTGCATCTCGAGTCGGCATGAATCTTCTGGTTGAAGGCATGTAATGCGGCTGTTTCGTCGTCCATTTGCGCAACATCTTTCAATACATGTCCGCTCCACAACACATTGTCGGCTATGATAACCCCTCCGGGTCGTAGCATATCCCAAACCATGTCGAAATAGTTGCTGTAATTTTCCTTGTCGGCATCAATGAACACCAGGTCGAAAGTTTCGTTGAGTGTAGGAATGATTTCCAACGCCACACCTGTGATGGATTTGATTCGGTCGGAATGGGGTGACGCTCGGAAATACTTCGTCGACATCTGCTCGAGTTCGTCATTGATGTCGATGGTGTAGAGCATACCATCTTCAGTTAAACCTTCTGCCAAACAAAGCGCACTGTAACCTGTATAGGTGCCAATTTCGAGTATCCGCCGTGGGCGCACCATGCGTGAAAACATGGAGAGTATCCTTCCTTGCATATGCCCCGAAAGCATCCGAGGCATCAAAACCTTGGCATAGGTCTCGCGATTCAATTGTTGCAGTAGCTCAGGCTCGGTCTCTGAATGATTTTCTGCGTAAGCGCTGATTTTTACATCTAAAAAATCCATAAGTTGAATTCTTATTTGTTGATTATTTCGATACCCGGTTCTTTCCGGATTCCGCTTTTTGATCGATACTGTTTTGGTATTCGTGCTTGCGAAGCGCCAGGCATTTCTTATACCATTCCAATGCCTTGGTTTTATCGCCAGCCTTCTCATATATGTTTCCTAACAACAAGGCTGAGTTCGCTGCGAAATACCAAGTGTGATCTTTGCCATTTACATAGGTGGAATTGTAGAAGCGAATGGCGCGCTCAGTCATTTTCTTCTTTTCGCAAATACGAGCCATTCGGTAGGTGAATTCTAATTGGTCGCGCAAGGAAGCAACTTTGGAAGTCGGAATCGCCGACAATTTTTCTAAAGCCTCATCATAGTTGCCTCCATCAAACAGCAATCTGCATTCCAACAAGTAAACATTGGGAACATCTCCACTCTCCGCCTGTCGCTGCGCTTGCTGGTCTTCATCTGTGAAGGCAGTACCTCTGGTCAACACACGCGACATGTTCTGCTTGTAACCTGCCGAGTCGTCTTGCAGTAAGCTGATCCAGGCAAGCTTATGCAGCGAGGCTTTTGCGAAACTATTTCCTTTGTAGTTATTCACATAAGTGGCAAACGATATGGAGGCCTCTTTGGTTTGCAAGGCACCCAATTGAAGCAATCCTTTCTGAAATGCAACGTAATGCAAAGGGTAGGAGGTAGTACTAGCCTTGTAGTTGTTCAGCATAGCCAAGGCATCGCGGAAGCGCTCCGCCTTTACCAATGTGTTCACTTGGAAAAAAAGGAAAAGCCCGCTCGCGTTGTTGGCATACTTGGCCACCAGCTCCAACGCCCTTTGTTCGTTCTTTTCAAAGTGCGATGCACAAAAGGCGCGCATGAGTAATGTTTCATCCAATAAGAAACCAAACTCTGCATCTTTTTTCATGGATAAAATAGCTCCATCCATTTCTTTCGCCCCTTGCTCGATGCTACCTTGCATCCCCGCAAGGTTAGCTAACCACTTGTAGTTCTCAGGCACAGAACCCATGGCCATGTGTAACATGCCCGCAGTGCGTTTCGCCGGTGCAAAGTCCGGGTATTTCTTGCGCACATCCATGCTTTGCATAAACGCCTTGCGGATATTGTAACCTGCCGACACAAATTCCTGTTTTTTCAGTTTTACCAATGCCAGTCGCAAAAGCAATTCACTCCTCGCTTGGCCTTTCCATGGATTGTTTTCTGGAAGATCATCCAATAACTCTAAACAAAGGTCGGTCGACTTCTGCAAGATTACAAAGTCGGCTTGCTCTTCAGATATAAATGCCCGTACAAAATGTGATTGACTTTGGAAGTATGCAATTGCGACATTATCGGCATCGGATGCGCCAGCTTGTTTCAACATATGATTGGCTGCATTCAATTCCAGTTGCAAGGTTAATCGATGTGCGTCGCGACAACTATTGTTGATGGTAAAATGTGTGTGAGCCAAGGCTGGCTGCATCAAAAAAGCAGTCAGTACCCAAAGTGAAATAGCTGTTACGCGCATGGTACGAAACTAAACAAACAACCATAAAAAAAGGACCTCTTTGGGAAGTCCTTTTGTATTGGAATGTGACAAACTATTAAAGTTCGATATTCGGGTCGATCAAAATACGTCCGCAGTGCTCACAAACGATGATTTTCTTGTGCTGGCGGATATCGAGTTGGCGCTGAGGAGGGATCTTGTTGAAGCAACCGCCGCAGGCATCACGCTGAATGGTAACCACAGCCAAACCGTTGCGGGCGTTTTTGCGGATACGCAAATAAGCGGCTGATAAACGTTCTTCAACTTGGGCCAAGGCGATGTTGGAGAAGTCCAACAGTTGCTCTTCTTCTTTTTGTGTCTCTGCAATGATGGTGTCCAATTCTTCTTTCTTGGCAGTTAAGTCACCCATACGCTCATCGAGCTTAGTGGTTGCTTCAGCTAACAAAGTGGATTGTCCTTGAAGCTCAAACTCATATTCCTTGATACGCTTCTCTGAAAGTTGAATCTCCAGATTTTGGAATTCGATTTCTTTATTCAGCGAATCGTATTCGCGG
This sequence comes from Bacteroidota bacterium, assembly GCA_046075765.1. Lineage (GTDB taxonomy): Bacteria > Bacteroidota > Bacteroidia > AKYH767-A > OLB10 > JALRAP01. Next base: position 1,317 of record JBJTQS010000111.1, on the reverse strand, counting down.
TTGTTCTTTACATTTCCTTGCTGTGCCTCATATTTCTTGATAGCAGCTTTGGAGTCCTTGATGGCTTGTTTCTTTTGGGTCACCAAGTTGGTGAGGCCATCCACTTCTTCAGTTAGGTTCTGAAGACGGGTTTGAAGACCGGCGATCTCATCTTCCAAATCGGCAACCTCCATGGGAAGTTCTCCGCGAACGATGCGAATACGGTCGATTTCAGAATCGATTAGCTGCAACTGGAATAACGCTTGCAGTTTCTCTTCAACCGTGAAATCATCTTTCGATTTACCGAAATCCTTCAGCTTGAAATTGAAGCGGTGTTCCTTTACAGGTTCAGCCACCTTTTCAACTACCTTGGAGCGTGTAGAGGCGCGCTTGGCCTTTGGCTCTTTGGGTGCGGTTTCGGCTTTCTTAGTTGCCTTTTTTTTCTCGGCTACCGCCTCTGTGGAGGAGCCTTTTGCAGCAGTTTTCTTTACCGCCATATCAGAAGTACTTTACAGGGTTCGTGTCAATGCCCGATAAACGGAGCGCAAATGTAGTGAATTTGGCGCTCAATTCCCTATAAAGCAAGTCTTTCGTAAATTGCTCACTTTCAAAGTGTCCAATATCCAAGATGATTATTTTGCCATCAGCATCAAAAAACTGATGGTATTTATAATCGGCTGTAACGAAAACATCTGCTCCTGAGGCAATTGCCTGCGGTAATAGGAAACTTCCGGATCCGCCGCAAACGGCCACCTGTGAAATGGAATCCTTAATAATAGCCGTGTGCCTCAATGTTTTAAGTCCAAACTTCTCCTTTACTAGGGTCATGAATTCCAATGCGTTCATCGACTTAGATAAATTCCCAACCATACCGCTTCCTATTTCCTGGTGTTGGTTCTCGGTGATAAACAATTCGTAGGCCACTTCTTCAAATGGATGAGCCGCAAATAGGGCTGCAAGAACTTGCCTTTCAATTGATTGAGGGAAGATGGTTTCGATCCTGATTTCATCGCCACTGTGTCTCAACCCGACTTGTCCGAGCACAGGATTTGCCCCTTCCGTGGGTCTAAAGGTGCCCACCCCTTGGGTATTGAAACTGCACTCATCATAATTGCCAATGTGTCCGGCCCCAGCCGCAAATAACGCGTCCCGAACCTTGTCGGCATCGGGAATCGGACAATAAGTAACAAGTTTTTTGATTTGGCCTTTTCGTGGATCTAAAATCTTGGTGTTCGTTAAACCCAATCTGCTACATATTTCGGCATTCACACCTGCAGCAACATTATCGAGGTTGGTGTGGATGGCATAAATGGCGATGTCGTTCTTGATCGCTTTGAT
>JBJTQS010000110.1:0-3883 GCA_046075765.1 Bacteroidota bacterium | reverse complement strand
GCCGATTATTAGTATTGATGATGTTGGTAACAGCGAGTGAACTTTTCGGATTGCTTCCGCTTCTTAGAAAGTTGCTGTTTTCATGAAAAGGCAATATCGTTAGGACATCATTGTGTCCGTTTCCCGAATGTCTCTTGCGTTTTGATTGTATTTCAATCGGAATCTCCTGCTAAAGTATGCAGGGTCTTTGAAACCAACTCGCCTTGCGATTTCCTGAACACTATCTGTTGTTGATCTAAGCAGGAAGTGTGCATGCTCCAATCGACGGTTTTCGATGTAATCTTGAAGGTTGTGATTGGTTAGCGACTTGAAAAACTGACCGATATAATCACGAGAAACAAAAGCTAGCTCTGAAATTTTCTGGTTGGAAAGGTCGCTTGCCAAATTGTTTTGAATGTATTCTATAATGCTGACTAGTCGGTTATCAAGCAAGTAGTCGAGCTTGGATACCTGTTCTCGGTAGTTGGGATTGTTGTAAATATGCCTGCAAATGTGGATGATCAGTTGGTCGGTGTACTTGTGAACCATCGTTTTCTTTCCCACTTGGTCATTGGACTCTTCGTTAATAATTTTGCTTATCAGGTCAGAAAGAATCTCATCTGGTCCAATAAAAATGCAAGGCAACTGCATCATGCTAAAAAATGGCACGGCTCCATAAACAGACACTTCAAATGCCAGAATATTGAATACATGATCGGCGCCATCCAATCCAGCAGATGGGTTAATTGGTTTTACATATCGCTCGCGCTGCTCTGGTGAAGTAAATCCTTCCGAACTGATGGTATCATAAGGGCCATGGCCATGGCGGAAATTGATAACACTATCTCGGGGAATAAAAACAAATCCACCCTCTTCAATTTGCTTATGGTCGTTTTGTACGCCATCACCGGCGCTGAAAAAGCCTTTTTTAACCTGTACAATGATGTCTTTCTCTTCGCGGGTATTGGTTAACTCAACAGACCTAACCACTTTCCTCATATTCGAAAGCACGTACTTGATTTCAAGGGAATCGATAATCCTATTAAAGCTGTCCTTGCTCATCCGTTTAAACTATAAGAGGTAGTTTTGCAAAAGGGAGTCAAATGTATAAAAATTTGTTTTGTAGAAAAAAATTTAATTGGATTAATGCAATTTCTTGTTTTTAGTTTTTTATATTTAAATAATAGTTAATCAGGCGTTTACGTTATTCTTGAATTGTTGAACTTTATTTGATTTGTTCAAGTTGATGGATTTTTTGGAGTGGATAGGTGCTTTTTCCGGACTCTTAGGGGTTTGGTTAACAATGCGCAAGAACATCTTGTGTTTTCCTGTTGGTCTGGTCAATGTTTCCATTTCAGCATACTTGTTTTTTCACTCCAATCTGTACGCTGATACTTTGCAGCAGGCAGCGTTTGCAATTCTTATTGTTTTTGGATGGGTAAGCTGGCAAAACGAATCCTTTATCCAATCAAAACCAATATCCATATTGAGCAACTCTTCGAGAGTCGTTTACTTCATATTGGCAGTTTTCATAGGTGTTGGTCTCGGTGCCCTGTTGAACAATTATACCGATGCGCATTTTCCTTATATTGATGCCATGCTTACCTCTTTCTGTTTTATCGGACAATACCTGATTGCTAAGCGGAAAGTCGAAAATTGGCATGTTTGGATTTTCACCAATGCCGGATATGTTGCGTTATATCTTGTAAAGGATCTAAATGTTTACGCCGTCTTGTATATGGTCTATTTGGCGATGGCTGTTTGGGGATTAAAGCGATGGCAAACAGAGTTACGAAATGGGTAATAAAGTCATTCGCATAGCCATGATAGGTCCAGAGTCGAGTGGCAAATCCACGATAGCGGCTCACATTTCTAATTGCTTCGGATTTACATTGGTCTCCGAATATGCGCGCGAATATCTGGGAGCATTGAGCAGGCCTTATGAACTTAGCGAAATATTGCACATCTACCAAAAGCAGATGGAGCTTGAGTTGGAACTCTTGATTAAATCGCCCAAGGGTATAATATCCGACACGGAGTGCATTAATGGTTTGGTTTGGTGTAATGAGGTGTTTGGTACAACACCACCATGGTTTGAGGATCAAATACGAAACAAGCCATACGATCTATACCTTCTTACATCGCCTGATATTCCATACGAAGCCGACCCACTGCGTGAAAATCCAGGCCGTGGAGCGTATTTTTTCGAACGCTTTATGCAGGAATTGAAAAAACGAGGGCTGCCTTTTTCAGTAATTAATGGGGAAGGAGCGACCAGATTGAATTTGGTGGAAAAAACCGTTTCTGCTTTTATCGCTGGCGGGCACTTGCCGCACTCTTAACAGCGCTTGCGAATTCCCCAAGTAAACTCGGGTCTTTTTCTACCGAAGTGCCGATCACAATCAAATCTGCACCGGCTTTACAGTTTAACTGTGCTTTCTCAGGCGTACGAATGCCACCTCCAACAATCAAAGGCACAGAGATGCTTTTGGATACAGCTTCAATCATTTCTTCACTCACGGGGTTAGACGCGCCGCTACCGCCATCTAGAAACATCATTTTCAGCCCTAGCATCTCTCCAGCCATGGCTGTACAAGCTGCAATGGATGGCTTGTTGTGGGGAATCGGATTGGTGTTGCTCATATAGAGAGCTGTGGTATTCGCACCACTGTCAATTAACATATACCCCGTAGAGATAGCCTCTAGCTTTTTTTCACGGATCAAAGGGGCTGCCATTACATGGTTTCCAATGAGTAAATCCGGGTTTCTACCTGATATCAGGGAAAGGAACAAGATAGCGTCGGCCTGCTCATCAACTTGGCTTATGCTGCCTGGGAAAATGACAATCGGCTTTGAGCAAGCATATCGGATACGTCGTATGCAGTTAGGAAGATTTCCGTCTGAAAGCAGACTTCCTCCAACGAAGATGAAATCTACGCCGTGGTCCTCCGACAATCGGGCTATGGATTCGGCCTCCCGATTACCGGTTTTGTCCGGGTCCACCAAAATGGCCAATTGCTTGATGCCCTCGGCCTTCGAATCGCAAATCTGTTGATATACGCTCATGACTTTCAATCCCCTAAATTACAAATCATTAAGTGTATTCCCGCATTCATGGTTAAAATATTCGCTTAGAGCGATAACCAATTTGCCCCTCATGGTGTTATTGAATAACTTTGCACATCTTAAAGAACCCTTGAACTATGATTAACACCCAAACCACCACCTACGTGAAACACAAGGTAAAAGATATTTCATTGGCCGAATGGGGCCGTAAGGAAATTAGACTGGCCGAGGCTGAAATGCCCGGTTTGATGTCCCTGCGTGAGGAGTTCGGCAAAAGCCAGCCTCTCAAAGGCGCCCGTATTGCGGGCTGCTTGCACATGACCATCCAAACCGCTGTTCTAATCGAGACACTTCAAGCCTTGGGCGCGGAAGTAACCTGGTCTTCTTGCAACATTTTCTCTACCCAAGACCACGCCGCTGCTGCAATCGCTGCCGCTGGCACTTCTGTTTATGCTTGGAAAGGAATGAATAACGAAGAATTCGATTGGTGTATCGAGCAAACACTGTTTTTCGGTGAAGATCGCAACCCGTTGAATATGATTTTGGATGACGGTGGCGACTTGACCAATATGGTTCTCGACAAATACCCTGAGCTCATACCGAACATCAAAGGCATTTCAGAGGAAACCACCACAGGTGTACTTCGTTTATATGAGCGTGTTAAAAACGGAACGCTTCCAATGCCCGCAATCAATGTGAACGATTCGGTTACCAAATCGAAATTCGATAACAAATACGGATGCCGCGAGTCTTTGGTAGATGCCATTCGCCGCGCCACCGATCTTATGTTGGCTGGCAAAGTAGCAGTTGTAGCCGGATACGGTGATGTAGGAAAAGG
>JBJTQS010000109.1:0-12625 GCA_046075765.1 Bacteroidota bacterium | reverse complement strand
TAAGGTATTTTCAAGAGCGCTCTTACGAAGAGATTTCAGACGAGCTAAAGCTTCCTCTAGGAACGGTCAAGGCGCAGCTTTTTAGAGCCAGGGAATTCTTGTACCAGATTATGAAGAGTTCCGGTCATAAATTATAATACCCAACATTTTCGAATTTAGCTAACTCGGCATGGAAGGCATTTCCATAATTACCAAGTATTTTAAAAACTTGGACGACCTTCAATTGCAACGATTTACCGCCTTGGGGGAATTGTATGCATCTTGGAACGAACGCGTGAATCTTGTGTCTCGAAAAGACATCGACCATCTGTATGAACGCCATATTTTACACTCGCTTTCAATTGCCAGGTTTATAAATTTCAAGGCAGGTGCCAAGGTCATGGATTTAGGAACCGGTGGCGGGTTTCCCGGTATACCGTTGGCTATCTATTTTCCGGAGGTTCAATTCACTTTGGTGGATTCAATCGCAAAAAAAATGAGAGTGGTTGATGATTTGGTTCAGGTTTTGAATCTCAAGAATGTAAGCACTTTGGTTGGACGGGCCGAGAACTTAAAAGGAAACTTCGATTATGTGGTTAGTAGGGCGGTTGCGCCTTTGTCCGATTTGCACACTTGGACGGGAAAATCCATAGCTAAGAAGCAGCAACATGCTATGCCAAACGGCATCATTTGTCTTAAAGGGGGCGATTTGAGGGACGAGCTTCTGCCATTCAAAAACAGGGTTGAGATCCATAAAATCCAAGATTGGTTTGATGAGGAGTTCTTCGAAACCAAGAGGTTAGTGTACTTACCTTGTTGAAAATCAAAATTTTAAGAAATTAATACAGTATATTGGCTTTCGGATGAATTTTATCCTTATTTTTGCACTCCGTTTCAAATAGATACAGTCATGAAAAGGACATTTCAGCCATCAGCAAGGAAGAGAAGAAACAAGCACGGATTTCGTGAGCGCATGGCATCTGCCAATGGTCGTCGCGTCTTAGCTGCTCGCAGAGCAAAAGGACGTCACAAGCTTACCGTATCTGATGAGGATACGATTCGTCGCCACCATTGATTCTGACCTATAAACATATGCAAGCCGTCAGGAAAACCTGACGGCTTTTTCATTTTTCTTTGTCTAGGATGATCGATGCTAACTCGCTTTTTCGCTCGTAGAGCCGATGTCCCGAATTCAAAACATGCAAGTTGCCGTAGGGCAGGATTTTGTTCATGATTCGTTTTCCTTGCGATACAGGTATGACCGTATCGTTTTTGCCGAAAATCAAATGGGTTCGAATACCCTTTGCTTTAATGTTAGTTACTATTTGGGCCAGATTTGGAATGGTTTTTCTGTGTGTCATCCAACTTCGGTAAACCAATTCCCGGGATTTTTCATGTGTGATTTGATGGATGAAATAGTCGGCGGTTCGTTTGGTGTAAACTCCAAGTTTTCCAAACAACCGAATTAATCCCGCCACCCTCGCAGGGTTTTTCCTGAAATTCCCCATCCAATATCGTCCGAGCTTTGTTCCAGTTATGAAACGGTATCCTGGATGGTATCGAAGTGCATCAGGAGCCATTAAAAACAATTGTTTTATGGCATCGGGAAATAGTTCCACCATATTCAAAGCTAACCGCCCTCCAAAACTGTGTGCCATCACTGAAAAGGAATCTACCTCCAATGCCTGAATCAATTCGATAAAAGCGTTTTTCAGATCGATTGGCTCGATGGCATCTTCGGCATTTGTAGATTCGAAATCACTGCCATGGTGAAAAAGGGAAACAGCAGCAATCCTGAATTTGCCCTCCAGTTTAGGTGCAAGTTCCAATAAGTCCTGGTAACCTCGGTTAAATCCATGGAATGCTATAATCAACTCAGGGCCTATCCCCTGCAAATGAACTTGCCAGGTTATCCTGCCTGAGAGTACATTCATGCGTTTTGGTTTATCCACGATAGCCCTCAATATTGTGAAAAAATACTCCTTCTTTATTTATCCACAGACCTATTACCCATTTTTTTTAATGGTATTTTTACCCGAAGACCAGTCTTGTAGCCCCTTCCCTCGTGGACTGGTTTACTAATCTAATAACCAGTATTTTATGCCAAAAGATCCATCAATAAAATCGGTGCTGATAATCGGAAGCGGCCCAATCATCATTGGTCAGGCTTGCGAGTTCGATTACAGTGGTTCACAAGCATCGCGCTCTCTGAAGGAAGAGGGTGTAGAGGTTTCGTTGATCAATTCAAATCCGGCCACCATCATGACCGACAAGGTGACGGCAGATCATATATATCTGCTTCCTTTGACCACGGATTCCATCGAGAAAATTCTGCAAGAGCGGAATATCGATGCCGTGTTGCCAACTATGGGTGGACAAACAGCTTTGAATCTTTGTAAAGAGGCCGATGAGCGTGGGATTTGGAAAAAGTATGGTGTTCGCATCATCGGTGTGAACATTGCAGCCATCGAGACCACTGAAAACCGAGAATTGTTCAGGCAGCTCATGGTGGATATCGGTGTGGGTGTGGCTCCCTCCAAAATCGCGAACTCATTTTTAGAAGGGAAAGAGATCGCCCAGAAGCTCGGTTTTCCATTGGTTATCCGACCATCTTACACATTGGGAGGAACCGGAGCTGGATTTGTTTACAAGAAGGAAGAGTTTGAAGAAAAGTTGATGCGCGGTCTGCAAGCTTCCCCCATTCACGAAGTGCTGATTGAAAAAGCCGTGTTCGGTTGGAAAGAATTTGAGCTGGAGCTTTTGCGCGATAATAAAGACAATGTGATCATCATCTGTTCGATTGAGAATTTCGATCCGATGGGGATACATACCGGCGATTCCATCACGGTAGCGCCTGCCATGACGCTTAGCGATAAAACCTATCAGCATATGCGCAACTTGGCGATTAAGATGATGCGCTCCATTGGTGAGTTTGCTGGCGGGTGCAACGTGCAATTCGCCGTTAATCCAGAAGACGAATCAATTATCGCAGTAGAAATCAATCCTCGCGTTTCCCGCTCATCCGCGCTTGCGTCCAAAGCCACAGGCTACCCGATTGCCAAGATCGCCGCCAAGATGGCCATAGGATACAACCTCGATGAATTGCAAAACCAGATTACAGGCTCCACTTCCGCTTTCTTCGAGCCCACATTGGATTATGTAATCGTTAAGATACCCCGTTGGAATTTCGATAAGTTCCCTGGCGCAGATCGTTCTTTGGGCTTGCAGATGAAATCCGTTGGCGAGGCTATGGGTATTGGTCGCAGTTTCGCCGAGGCGCTTCAGAAAGCATGCCAGTCACTAGAGATTAATCGTTTGGGGCTTGGCGCCGATGGCAAAGGGTGGACGCGTGTAGATGATATCGTTCATAGCATGGAGCATCCTTCTTGGGATCGTCTCTTCCACATCAAGGAGGCACTTCGCTTGGGTGTGCCCATCCAATCAGTGCATAACCTAACCAAGGTCGACAAATGGTTCTTGAATGAAATTCAACAGTTGGTGCAGATTGAAGCCGAATTGCGTCGCTATCAACTCAACAACATACCAGCCGACCTGATGCTTGAAATCAAACAGAAGGGATATGCGGATGCGCAAATCGCGCACTTGCTCGGAAATGTTTCCGAGGACGAGGTTTATCAGCGAAGAAAAGAAATTGGTATAAGAAGGGTTTATAAGATGGTGGATACATGTGCTGCAGAGTTTCCGTCGCAAACGCCATATCTCTATTCAACATTCGAGGCGGCATATCGCAAAGCGGATGGGGAACTCGCTGCAGAAAATGAATCGGTTGTTTCTGATAAGAAAAAAGTCATTGTATTGGGCTCTGGCCCCAACCGTATCGGTCAAGGTATCGAGTTCGATTACTCTTGTGTGCATGGCATTCTTGCTGCACGTGAATCGGGTTATGAAGCCATCATGGTTAATTGTAACCCGGAAACCGTTTCTACGGACTTCGATATTGCCGACAAACTTTATTTCGAACCCGTATTTTGGGAGCATATCTATGAGCTCATCGAATATGAAAAGCCTGAAGGTGTTATCGTGCAATTGGGTGGACAAACCGCGTTGAAGTTATCGGAACGTTTGCATCATAAAGGCATCAAAATCATTGGCACATCATTCGATAGCATGGATCTCGCTGAAGACCGTGGCCGTTTTTCCGATTTGTTAAAGAGTTTGGACATCCCTTATCCTCTGTATGGTGTTGCTGAGTCTGCCGAAGAGGCTTTGGTTGTAGCCAATAATGTTGGTTATCCTGTATTAGTTAGACCTTCCTATGTATTGGGAGGGCAGGGCATGAGCATTGTAATCAACGATGAGGAGGTGGAAATTGCCGTTATCAAATTGCTCAAAAACCTTCCAGGTAACCGCGTTTTGATTGACCACTTCTTGGATCGGGCTGAAGAAGCTGAAGCGGATGTGATATGCGATGGCGAGAACATTCAGTTCATTGGACTTATGGAGCATATTGAACCTGCGGGAATCCACTCGGGTGATTCATATGCGGTTTTACCTCCATTCAGCTTATCGGAATCGGTTTTGGAACAGATGAAAGAATACGCTCGTAAAATCGCGTTGGCTTTGAATGTGCGCGGACTGCTCAATATCCAGTACGCTATCAAGAATGAAAAGGTTTATGTGATCGAAGCAAATCCTCGTGCATCCAGAACGGTTCCATTCATAGCCAAGTCACATCAGGTTCCATACATCAACATCGCCACCAAAGTGATGCTCGGAGCCAAAAAGCTTTCGGATTTCAAGATTGAACCTGTTTCATTCGGTTATGCCATCAAGGAGCCAGTCTTTTCCTTCGACAAGTTTCCGAATGTAAACAAGGAGCTTGGGCCGGAGATGAAATCCACAGGTGAAGCCATTCGTTTCATTGATACTATTGAAGATCCATACTTCAGAAACCTTTACAAGGAGAAATCCATGTTTTTGAGCCGATAAACCGAATCATGCCATGTTGAAATTCCTGCTTATCGTTCTCTGTGTTTTCCTCTTGCTGCGCATGTTCACGCGCAACATGGTAGCATCATCATTTGCCGACATGCAACAAAAAATGCGGGATGAGATGGAGCGTCGAAACAAAGCATCTAATCCGCAAAAACCCGAGGGGCATGTTTCCGTAAGTGGCGACAGCAAACGTTCATCTTCCGAAAAGGGAGGTGAGTATGTGGATTATGAGGAAATCAAATAAACCATTTCAAAGTAAATAATAGCCTATGAAAACGGATTACAAAAAATTGCTTCCTCATCTGTATGTGGTGCTTTTTTTCATTGCCATCTGCGCCGTTTATTTCAACCCGGTGTTGCAGGGTAAAGGTCTTAGCCAGCATGATATAGAACAGTGGGAGGGAATGGCCAAGGAAATTGCCGACCATCGCGAAAAATATGATGAGGAGCCTTTGTGGACCAGGTCCATGTTCGGTGGGATGCCTGCGTACCAGATTTCGGTTCTCTATCCCAACAATTTGGTCTCTTACGTCAATAAGCTTTTGCTATTGGGTTTCCCTGAACCTTATGGTTATGTGTTACTCTCCTTACTTGGATTTTATCTGCTGCTGCTTTGTTTCAAACTGGATTGGCGAATGTCGGCTGCAGGAGCGATAGCTTATGCGTTCTCTTCTTACAATTTCATCATATTGATGGCGGGCCATAATTCCAAATTGCACGCTATTGCATTGATGCCTTTTGTTGTGGCAGGTGTAGTGATGGTGTTCAATGGAAGATATCTTTTCGGTGGTGCCGTTACTGCCATGGGACTTGCCTTACAGATTTATGCAAATCACTTGCAGATCACCTATTACCTGGCTATTGGCTTGGTCATTTTGGGGTTAGTACAATTATTCAAACATTTGAAAGAGGGCATGCTGGGTTCTTTTATGAAATCTGCTATAACCCTTGTTGTTGCTGCTGCATTGGCTATTTTGCCAAACATTACCAGTCTTTGGGCCACCATGGAATATGGTAAGGACACCACTCGCGGGCCTTCTGAGTTGGCTGACAAAAAGGTTTCAAAAGGTCTCGACCAGGATTATGCCTTTGCATGGAGTTATGGTATTGGTGAATCACTCACTATGCTCATACCCGACTACATGGGTGGACCATCCAGCTCCGATATTGGCAAGAACTCAGAAACCTATAAAGCCATGCGCGATAACAATGCGGGTATGCAAGCTGACGCATTCGTTAAGCAGGTGCCTTTGTATTGGGGTAACCAGTCATTCACAGCTGGTCCGGTTTATATGGGTGCTATCGTGATTTTCCTGTTCGTTTTGGGTTTGATGTTGGTGCGAACAGAATACCGCATATGGATGGTAATAGCCACGTTATTATTCCTGTTCATGTCTTGGGGAAAGCATTTCATGGCTTTCAATGATTTGCTTTTCCACTATCTACCTGGTTACAACAAGTTCCGAACGGTTTCCATGTCGTTGGTGTTTTGCGGATTGACATTTGTGTTACTGGCTGCATTAGCACTTAAGGAAATCTTCAACGATCAGCAGAATATAGTCAAAAGAAAGAAGGCCTTATTGTGGTCGTATTACATTGTAGGTGGTTTGTGCTTGTTGTTTGCGACTATAGCTCCTTCTTTTATGGATTTCAGTGCAGAGGTTGACAAGCAATTGGCTCAGGATGGCAAACCCATCACTTGGCTGATTGATGCCATACGGGATGATAGGGCATCCACTTTACGTACAGATGCATTCAGGTCGTTCGCCTTTATCTCAATAGCGTTCGGTTTACTTTGGTTTTCCTTAAAAGGGTTGCTGAAATCACAGACAGCAGTATTGCTTTTGGCGTTATTCATTTTAGTGGATTTATGGGTGGTCGACAAGCGTTATCTGGATGATCGAAACTTTGTTTCCAAATCACGTTTGAAGCAACCATTTGAGCCAACCGAGGCCGATCAGATCATTTTGCAAGACACCGAACTTGGTTATCGTGTTTTGAATACTTCGTTAAGTACCTTCAACGATGCCGGAACTTCATATTTCCATCATAGTATAGGAGGATATCATGGAGCCAAATTGAAACGGTACCAAGAGTTGATCGAATATCAGATCAGCGAAAACAATTTGGCGGTGATCGATATGTTGAATACCAAGTATATCATCGGCAATTCCCGAGAAACCGGTCAACAAATTGTTCAGCCAAATCGTCAGGCGTGTGGTGCTGCTTGGTTTGTGAAGGAATTCAAGATGGTTGCCAATGCAGATAGTGAAATGACAGCACTCACCGGATTCAATCCTAATCAAACAGCTATCATCGACAAGCGATTCGAAGGACAGTTGAGTGGTTTGCAAATGCAATACGATAGCACCGCCACCGTTAAACTTGTAGATTATAGGGCCAATAGACTTCAATACCAAACCAATGCTTCTACAGAGCAATTGGCTGTGTTCTCTGAAATCTATTACGACAAAGGCTGGAAAGCGTATGTAGATGGGAAGGAAGTGCCGCACATGAGAGTAAATTATGTGTTACGTGCTATGCGAGTTCCTGCAGGTCAGCATAAAATAGAGTTCAAATTCGAGCCTGAAGTGTATTTCACTGGTGAGAAAATCGCTTTGGCGGGTTCGTTGCTTTTGATACTCGCATTCGTTGGAATATCGGTTCGTGAGCTTCGAGGTCAATCACCATCGTAATCTTCCAAATCCATCATTTTGGCTCGGAAAAAGGTTCTGATCATCACCTATTATTGGCCTCCAGGTGGAGGTGCAGGTGTACAGCGTTGGCTTAAGTTCGTCAAATACCTTTCCAAGTTCGGTTGGGATCCTATTGTTTACACCCCATCCAACGGTGAAATGCCTGTTGTTGATCACTCCTTGGAACGGGATGTTCCTGATGGCTTAACTGTGATTCGAAAACCGATTTGGGAGCCATATCAATTGTATAAGATTTTCATAGGTGCTAAAAAAACCGAAAAGATCAACACCGGATTTTTGACGGAGAAGAAGAGGCCTGGGTTGGCGCAGCGTCTTTCTGTATGGTTGCGAGGAAATATATTCATTCCAGATGCCAGGTGTTTTTGGATTCGTCCATCCGTTAGCTTCCTTTCCAAATGGATCAAGGAAAATCCCATTGATGCGATTGTAAGCAGCGGTCCTCCTCATAGCATGCACCTAATTGCACAACAGCTTGCTTCCAAAACAAAACTTCCATGGCTTGCTGACTTTCGTGACCCTTGGACGAACATAGATTACTATAAGCAGTTGAAGCTTTCAGCATGGGCAGACACGCGACATCATCAATTGGAGAAATCAGTTGTTACAGGTGCAAATAGGGTAGTGGTTGTTGGTTCTGGTATGCGCGATGAGTTTTTGCATAATCATGGAGTTGATTCCGTTGTAATAACCAATGGATACGATGCGAGTGATTTTCCTGAAATTCCTGTAGCATCCAATTCAAGATTTATTGTTTCTCATGTTGGCACCTTGGTGCCTTCCCGTAATCCTTCACAACTGTGGATTGCTTTGGGTGAATTGGTGAAAGAAAATCGGGAATTCAAGAACTTTTTCAGATTACGATTAACTGGCAAGGTGGATGTGTCTGTTGTCGATGCCATAAATTCGAATGGATTAGATAGCCATGTTGAATATGTTGAGTATTTGCCTCATGACAAGGTGGCCGGCGAACTCGCTTCTTCTGCTTTGCTACTTCTTATTTTGAATGACACTCCTAACTCTAAGGGTATTCTCACAGGCAAGCTATTCGAGTATTTGGCTGCCAAGAAGCCTGTTCTCTGTTTGGGGCCTACTGATGGTGATGCTGCCAAAGTGTTAAAGGAAACAGGAGCTGGGTTTGCAGCTGAATTCCATGATAAACATGAGATAAAGAAAGTGTTGGTTGATTTTTTCAGTAAATTCCAATCCGGTACACTGCAAGTGAGCAATCAATCTGTGGAGCAATACTCAAGGGAGCAATTGACTCGAAAGTTGGTATCTGTTCTTGATGATATGACAAAATAAAAATTAGTTATAATGATAAAGATAATCACAGTAATAGGAGCCAGGCCACAATTCATTAAGGCTGCTGCCATTTCCAGGGCGATAAGAACTTCCTATGCTGATCAAGTAAAAGAAGTGATTGTGCATACGGGCCAGCACTACGACCGGGATATGTCGGAGGTGTTTTTCGAACAGTTAGAGATCCCAAGGGAAGATTATAACCTTGGAATTGGTTCTGGTTCACACGGCGTACAAACAGCCGGCATTATTGTGGCTTTGGAGGAGGTCATGCTTAAGGAAGATCCGGATGGTGTAATTCTTTATGGTGACACCAATTCAACCTTAGCTGGAGCAGTAGTGGCTTCGAAATTGCGTGTTCCCATCATCCATATTGAAGCGGGTATGCGTTCATTCACCAAAGAGGTGCCGGAGGAAATCAATCGGATCATGTGTGACCATGTTTCCACACTGCTCTTTACACCGACTAAAACCGGTGCTGAGAATCTTTATGCAGAGGGATTCAAAAGAGATAACGTTGGTCCATATCACGTTGATAACCCTAAGGTGATACCTTGCGGCGACATCATGTACGACAACAGCCTTTATTTCAAGGATGTGGCGCTCGCAAAATCCAACGTGCTTGAGAAGGTTGGAGTTCAAAAAGATGCATTCGTATTGGTAACCATTCACAGGAACAATAATACCGATAACACCGATAGGTTAAGAGACATTTTTGAAACACTGGATCGTTTGTCGGATGTAAACAAGACCGCATTTGTAATTCCATTGCATCCTCGTACAAGAAAGATGCTGGGTTCATTGGGTGATTTGGAGGCTCGTATTTCTGAGAATAAATACCTGCATATTATTCCGCCTGCTTCTTACTTGGATATGATTTGCCTTGAGGCTAATGCGGAAATGGTTGTTACCGATTCGGGTGGTGTCCAGAAGGAGGCTTATTATTTTGAAAAGCCCTGTGTTATACTGCAAGGTGAAACCCCTTGGGTAGAACTCGTATCCAATGGATGTGCTGAGTTGGTAGATGCTGATCCAACTCGGATTGAAGCGGCATTCTATTATTTCAGGAAGAGCAGGGCTTCTATGCAATATGCTCCTGTATTTGGTGACGGTAAAGCTGCTGAATTCACCATTGGAAAAATATTGGAATACCTTCCAACTGTCAATGCTTAGGAAAATGCACTTTCAAACTTTCAACTACTCATTCCATATTATCTGACCCATGTGCGGTATTGCTGGAATATTGGATTTTGAATTGGGTTTGGATACATCCAAGCAACTTTTGGTTGCTATGCTTCACGCCCAGCACCACCGCGGACCTGATGCAACTGGAACATGGATGGGTGAGGGTATTCTTTTGGGGCACAACCGGCTTTCCATCATTGACCTTTCCGAATCTGCCAACCAGCCTATGGAATTCGATGGCTTGGTGTTGGTTTTTAATGGCGAGGTTTATAATTACATTGAAATAAGGCAGGATTTGGAGTTGCTTGGACATAAATTCAAGACTTCTTCAGACACAGAGGTGATTTTACATGCATATCGCGAATGGGGTGGGGGATGCGTTAGTAGGTTCATGGGGATGTGGGCTTTTGTTATTTGGGACGAGAGAAAACGTGAATTGTTTGCAAGTCGTGACAGGTTTGGTATCAAACCATTTCATTATATCCATTCAGGTGGTCGAATTCATTTCGCCAGCGAGGTTAAGTCACTTAAACATTCACCTCTTTTCAGCAATGACCTTAATTTAAATCAAGTTTCACGAGGCTTGCAGATGGGTTGGATGTGCTATGGTGACGAAACTTATTTTTCTTGTGTTAAGAACATTCCTGCCGCTCACAATTTGATTTGTAACTCAGATGGATTTCGCCATGAGCGCTATTGGGACATATCGTCATCTAATAAATCCGAGGAAAATTACGAGAACAAGGTAGAGCGATTCAGGGAGAAGTTCCTTGATAGCATTAAGCTTCATCTACGCAGTGATGTGCCGGTTGCTAGTTGCTTGAGTGGTGGTATAGATAGCTCCTCTATTGTCTCTACAGTGCAGCATGATGGACATCAGGGTACATACAAGACTTTCAGTATTTATTATGAAGGCAAAGGCGATGTGGATGAGCGTTCTTTTGTAAAGGAAGTGGTTTCTAAGTATCCACAATTGGAGCCGCATTATTACAGCCCTACTGATGGTGATATATCCGATGCATTCGATCGAGCGCTTTATCATTGTGATTTTCCAGCCACTGGGAGCTCATTCATGTCCCAGTATTTTCTGATGCAACTGATTTCTCACAATGGCATTAAAGTCGTGTTGGATGGTCAGGGAGCTGATGAGTATTTGGGAGGCTATATGCATACATATTACCGTTTAATAGGGGATATGATTGGTTCATTCTCGTTAGGTAAAGCAATCACTGCAACCAATCTTGTTACTGGCAATCTCGGACTTAGTCCATCTGGCAAGGCTGCTCATTTTGGAAAGAGTATTTTGAATTCGGTGCTTTCGGAGCAGCAATTGTATGGACTTGAATACAAAAATTATTACCCGTTTCTTTCAAATAGTACTTTAGGTACAGTGCCTTTCAATTTGCAAAAGGTAGGTCAATCGCGTGTGGATCAGTTCTTGTATAATCTTTTATTCAGCACAAGCTTGCCTTCATTGTTGCATTTCGAGGATCGTAACTCAATGGCTTTTTCGATTGAGTCACGTGTTCCATTCTTAGATCACCGGCTGGTGGAATATGCATTTTCATTGAATGATTCAGATCGTATCACTCCTGAAACCACCAAAAGAATCTTACGTGATGCAATGATGGGAATAATACCTGATTCTATTTACAACCGAAAAGACAAAAAAGGTTTCGTAACTCCCGGCGAAAGCAAATGGCTTCGTGGTCCGCTTTCACGATTGGTTAACTCTGATATTAAAATACCTGAGTTCTTGAATAAGGATCGTGTTGGTAAGTTGTTGTCTGATTACCGTAATGGCGACAATTCCAAAGCTGTGCTGGTTTGGAGGCTTGCAGTATTGGCTAATTGGATTGGTAAAGGGAACGGCTAATCCCTATGGAAGTCTAAAATATTTTGAATTAGTTATATCATATTTGAGTTGTCTAAAAAGCTGAAAATATTGGCCATACCAAGTTGGTATCCTACGGATTCAAATCCGGGTTTTGGCATATTTGTTAAGCGACACTTGATTGAAATAGCCAGGTTTTGTGAGGTTCATGTTTTATATTTCGATTTCAATGAGCAATCAAATTCAAATGGGTTTCGATATGCAACTAATGTGATAGATGGAATCCATGAACATTCTGTTTGTGTTGCTTCTTCATTTGGTAAGTTGGGTTCTTTGCTGTTGACCTGGTATTGGTACATTCGTTTGGTTTTACTGGGCCCTCTTGGAAATCACCAAATCAAGCATGTACATGTTCCGTATCATATTGCTGTCTTTCTGGCTCCATTCTTATTGATTTCAAGGCTGCCACTGGTTATTACAGAGCACTGGTCTGGGTATTTCGCTGAAGACGGACGTTTTGCTAATCTTTCCGGATTTTTTAGAATGACTATCAGGGCTTTATTTAAAAGGGCAGATTGTGTTTCTGCTGTCAGCGAACCTCTTGCATCTGCAATTCGGCGGTCGTTGAATCTAAAAAATGAAATTCAAATCATCC
>JBJTQS010000108.1:0-3416 GCA_046075765.1 Bacteroidota bacterium | reverse complement strand
ATAAAACTACTTGAGTGGTGCCATTAGGCAAAACCGTTTGCGAACCGTTTGTGGTAGTAACGGCAATGGTACCTGCAGATGATCCGCAGCAGCTAGGTTCAGTGAAATTGAAAGGGGTTATAATCGGTGCACCAGGTGCAGAATATACAGCGGTTACGGTACAATTACCACCATTCCCGTTGCTGGGTGGCAAGGTCCAATTGTAAGGACTGGTAAAAGGAGCATTAACAACAACACTGCCACCACAAGAGCTCGATATGGTAAGTGTACCTGTTGTAGGAAGACAAGCAGTAGTTAATGTTCCAGCTAAGGTGTACTGCCCGTTTACACAAGCACCAGGGGTAGCTGTAAGCGTGTTGCAACTTGGAGCGGTATAAGAAGCAGGCAAAATAGCAGGCGATCCTGCAGCAGAAAAAACAGCTGAAACAGAGCAAGCCTGACCATTTCCACAGATGTTGGATATTGAATATGGAATGCTTGTGCTGAAAGGCGCATTGATTACCTGGCTTCCTCCACATGAAGTAGAAACGGTGAGCGTTCCCGTTGCTGGTGGAGCTTGAACTTGTACATTTCCGTTCAGCGTATATACACCTCCTGAGCAAGCACTAGGAATGGCAGTGAGAAGGTTGCAGTTAGTAGAGCCAGAACCTGCCTGACCAGAATTCGTCTGGTTGAAGTTTATGACTCCGGCTTGGTTTGAGAAATTGGTGATCAATATCAAATACCATTGGCCAGCCACTGCGAATGGAATGGTCGCCGTTTCAATAGCAGCAGTAGAATAGCTGCAGTCAACGATGTTAGTAGCGGAATATCCTGAGCACATCGATGCTTGAGATGCGAATGGACCCCACATAACGAAATCGACGTCGATGGGCACACCTCCGTTCGTTTGCTGAGAAATATTAAATACGATCTGACCATTGCTGGCTACATTCATATAGTAGAAAGCAGGATTAGGCGTGGTTAAACAACATCCAAAAGGACCGCCTCCGCCCAAAGAAGGAACGTTGGTTGTATTGCAGTAGTCGTATGAAACACCAGTACAAAAAGGATCGGCATTGGTACAATTTGCATTATTGACAGAGTTACAATTCAAGGTTCTTGCACAAATGGAAAATGTGCCATTATTATCATTTCCATATTCCCAAAAACGAATATAAACAGTGGAGCCCGGAGTGAGCCCCGTTGCAGAAATAGAGGGCATGAAACCATTGGCGCTTCCATCATCATCACACGTTACCAATGTTAAAGAACCACAAACTCCAGTATATAATGCCATCCCACCATCCGTAACACCCCCTGTATTAGAATCAAATATAATACTACCTGAAGATGGAACTACCGCACTGAACCAAACATCACCCCCAAGGTAATTAGCACAACCAGGAGCAGGAACACCAGTGCTTGCAGTGGCATTTAGATTGGTTGAATTAACATAATTGCAGGCAGTACCCACAGTTAATGGAGTTGCGTTGCAAGGATTGTCATTCACTGGCTGCGCTTGAGAGGCTATAATTGCCAACAAGAAGAAAGCTAGCAAAAGCGCTATTTTCAAATTAAGTGATTTCTTAGTCAACGACATAGTAATCCTTTGAAATGAAATTGAACTTAAAACCCTTTTCGTTCATGATTGCTTTTAAATCAACAGAACTCAAATTGAGGTCACAATAGATTTTTATACGAAAAGGCGCCACAAATTCCGTCTTAAAAATTCCCCTTATATAACTTAAGGTTTCCGTTATGCGTTGCGTCGAAGCTGGAGAATCGCAATCGGGCATCTCAACAAGATAAACAGTTGCGATACTCTCGAGAGGGTCATTACCTTGAATTTTGTTTTCAGAAACTTTGTCCTGAACAAATGGTGACAATTTATCAAAATCAAAAGCTTGCTGAGTTTGGCTGTGATTAACCGGACTTGATGTTGCATCCTTTTTCTTTTCACCATTTGATAAAGAAGCGGGATCAATTACAGAAGAATCCTGAACTGTTTTTTCTGTTCTGGAAACGTCCTTGGCTTTGAAACTCGGTCCGGTCGTATTACTAGTGTGCTCCTTGCTAGAGGACTGACCACTTACAGAATGACAAACTGCGATGAAAATGATTGTTAAGATGAAACCTGTACGCGTCTTTTTCATTTTTCGGCTGGTGATTGCTATGCTGTTTAATTTGCTTGGTGGTAACCCATCACGGAAGTGATACCAAACCAAACAGAGAGAAATAGAGTCAAACCTCTTTTAAATACCATTGCCTTGATTTTGCACCTCGATACATCGAAAATGATAGGAAAGTTATCAAAAGAAAGGTCCAAATCTTACATTTTGATATCAACTTAAAGTTATTTTCTTAACAACTAAACTCGTTTAAAACTAAATCCATAGCCTGATGGAAAAGACTTTTAAATATTGATTATCAAATGCTTGAGTACTGCAATATGTATATAACTCGAATTAGAAAAATCCAAACGAATCTTATCGCTTTATAGCAAAAATGCATCCATTGGCCCAGTTCCTAAAGGAGGCTTACATGTTCATTAAGCGTGCGCTAAATCCTAAAATACTTAAATGTAGAAGGCCGCTAGAAATGACAGATTGGTGAAAGTGTATATCAAAACAACCGGAATGCCATTAAATGTGGCTACCTATCGCAATAACAAAACCGATCCCGTACGAGTCACGATTTTTGATTCTTTATCCTTGAATAGGATGTGCCATGAATAAGCCCCCATGGGCTCTTCACGGCCACTTTTGATATCGACTCCATCCCAACCCTTTCTTGGATTGTTGGCAGAAAAAACCAATTGTCCCCAACGGTTAAATATGTTCATCAAATAACCCTCAGGTTGAATGCCCATGGTGATTGGCATGAAAAAATCGTTGATGCCATCACCATTTGGCGTGAAGGAATTAGGCATGTAAAATGTCAACATAGGCAAAACAATCAACGATTGACTTGATGTATCCGTGCATCCCAAATCGGAAGTAGCAACCAGCGAAACCACATAGGTGCCTGTATCTGCATAGATGAAGAATGGATTTTCAATGTTTGAAAAGGAGTTTCCAACATCACCAAAATTCCACAGCCATTGATTTGATCCCGTAGACAAGTTGATGAATCGCACCTCCGGATTTTCAACATCGGGTTTGGATGGTGTAAATGTGAAATCAGCTTGAGGAACGGGCCATGCATCCATCAATAAAGGCGATGCAGATGTTGATGCACATCCATCGGTTGTGGTGACAGTTAAATTAACTGCAAAGGCTCCATCTTGAAAGCAATGCACAGGATTTTGATCTTGAGAAAAACTGCCGTCTCCAAAATCCCACAACCAACTTGAAATAGCTATGGGTTGTGGCGCTGTTGTAAGGTCCGCGAAATCCACGCAAAGTGGCTCACAACCTGATGAAATATCCGAATCG
>JBJTQS010000107.1:0-7029 GCA_046075765.1 Bacteroidota bacterium | reverse complement strand
GATTCAGAGTATGAAATCACATCTATCCAAAATGTTGCTTGCAATGGCATTTTGCATGCAGTCACTTTCCTTAGCTGCTGCCAATGAATTCACGCATGGCAACACACCGAAAGTCGTATTCGAAGAAAACAAAGGTCAGGTCGTAGATCAAACAGGTCAATCTCGAAACGATGTGCTGTACATAGGCACACATGGTGATGCGCAATACATCATCACCGGAAACGGTGTATCGCACCAACTGCATGCTGTTAACGGCGAAGGCGAAAACCAATCCGCTTCATTTCAACGAATCGACATGGAATGGTTGGGATCTTCCTTTCAAGGCAAGCAGCAAGGTTATTTGAAACAAGATGGCTCCAACAATTACTATACAAGCAGCAGAGCAGGCATAGAAGGTGTTTCTTCATTCGGTGAAGTGAGACTCTTCAACGTTTATCCAGGTATTGATGTGCGCGTTTACAGTATCGACAACGTGTTGGAATATGATTTCGAGCTGGCACCCAATGTTGATTGGCATCAGATTCAAATCCGCGTAAGCGGAACAACTGCCCGAATCAACCATGACGGTGAACTGGAACTCGCCACGCCACTGGGCGTCATCCGCGAAAGCGCACCACGCGTGTTTCAAGAAGGAAAAAAATTGGATAGTCGCTGGGTGATGAGTGGAAACAACACCTTCGGTTTTGAAATCAACAACGCCGTTAAAGGCAAAGCCATCACCATCGATCCAGTTGTGCTCATTTGGAGCAATCAAATCGGTGGAAGCGCCAACGAAACCGCTGAGTCTGTTGCTACAGACGGATCAGGTAACGTTATCATTGCAGGTAATACCAGCAGCGTTAGAAACATCGCCACCAGCGGAGCACACCAAACAGTGATCGGTGGTTTGCAAGATGCCTATGTAGCCAAGTTTGATGGCAGCGGTAAACGCATCTGGGCAACTTATTACGGCTCCGTAGGAAATGAATCTGGACAATCATGTGCAGTTGATGGATTAGGAAATATTTTTCTGGCTGGACAAGCAGGAGGAGCATCTCCCAACTCCATTGCCACCACTGGATCCTACCAAGCAACCAACGCATCCGGCAGCTTCGACCTCTATCTTGCCAAATTCAACAGCGCAGGTATTCGCCAATGGGCTACCTACTATGGTGGATCAGGTGTAGAAAACTACGCTGATGTTGCAACTGATGCGTCCGGAAATATTTTCCTTGCGGGAATCACCAACAGCGCCACTGGTATAGCCACAACAGGTGCACATCAAACCACACTTGGCGGCAGCACCGATGGATTCCTGGTGAAGTTCACAGGCGGAGGATCGCGTGTATGGTCCACTTACTATGGTGGTAGCCTTGATGAAGGCTCGCAAATTTCTTGCGCTACCGATGTTAATGGAAACGTAGCAATGGCTGGTGAAACTCGCAGCACCAACAACATGGCGAGTTCAGGTGCCTACCAACAATCCATTGGCGGAAACATAGATGCCTATGTTGTTCGATTCAACTCCAGCGGAGTACGCTCTTGGGGATCTTACATTGGTGGAACAGCATCCGATCGCTCCCGATCGGTAGCCATAGATGGCAACGGCAATGTAGTGGTTGCCGGTTGGACCGCCAGCACTGCAGGCATCGCCACAGCAGGCGCATATCAAACTACTTTCGGTGGAGGTGCGTCTGATGCGTTTGTTTCTTCATTCAATCAAAACGGTGCTATCAATTTCAGCACCTACAAAGGATCGAGCACCAGTGAGCAAGGCTATGCCATGGCGGTTGAGAACAGCGGCAATATTTATGTTGTCACCAACGGACCTACAGCCATCGAGTCATTCACCTCCAGCGGTGCTTACATTTCGAACAATACTTATACCGGGCCTTTCTACGGAGCGCTGCTCAATGTATGTTCCGGCGGCAATGGTGTGTTGCTTGCATGCGGACAAGCCAACAGCAACGCCTTAGTTGAAAAATACCAAGTAGGTTCTGTTTCAGGTTTTGTATTCAATGACGTAAACAGCAACTGCCAACAAGATGCAGGAGATGTAGCGGTTCCCAACATGCGCTTCTTGGTGCAGCCAGGCAACCAATTCGTGCAATCTGACAATAGCGGACGATTGGCTATACTCTCGATACCTGATGGTGCATACACACTGTATCCTGACACTTTGCAATCGGCTTGGTATGCCACTTGCGGAAATGCCTTAGCATTTAATGTGGTTAACGGAGCTGCATCTATCACACCTGTTGGTGTAAAACCCAAGAATGCATGTTCAGCTCCAGATATTACAATTTATTCATCCACTCTTCGTCCTTGCGTTAGCAACCAGAAAATACGTGTAACCGCTTGCAACAAGAGTACAGCCACTGTGAATTTGGTTAGCGCTTTCGCGGATGTTGATTTCGATGCGAATGTAACACCAACTTCCTCCACCGTGAATTACTTCCAGGTAGGTGGTAACACTTGGCGCTTTGTGTTGGGCGACATCACACCTGGCAATTGCGTTGATTTCAATGTGAATGTTGATGTGTCTTGCAATGTGGTCTCCGGACAATCGCTTTGCATGCAAGCAAAACTTTTCCCTGCCGACTCTTGCGCATTGGTGAACGCCATTTATCCTGGCACCCAAAACGGACTCAATATTTATGGAGGTGGTATTCCTTGCACAATGCCTTGGGACACATCCGCACTTACCGTGAAAGGACTTTGCCAGAACGGAAGCGTATTCTTTGATGTGATAAATACTGCAGGATCGAATGGAAACATGATGTGCTATTCACAAGTGCGCATTTTCACTGATGGCATACTCACTCAAGTTGACTCTGTACAGTTGTTGGGCGGACAAGTGAAAAGCTATGTGCTTCCCGGCAACGGACAAACCATGCGCTTAGAGGTTGACCAACATCCGCTTGCACCGTTTTACAGCACGCCATCGGTGACTGTTGAGATGTGTGGTAACACCGCCAATTGGACTCCTGGATTGGTTAATGCGCTTCCAGCCAACGATGCATCTCCTGCTGTAGATATCTATTGCGCTGTTGCTGATGAGCAGATGCCTCAATTCTCCAAGCGCGGATATCCTACTGGTGTAACTTCTTCGAATTTGATTTATCCGAATCGTCAGCTTCAGTATTTCATCGAATTCACTAATACGTCGAACGACACTGTGTTCAACGCCATCATTCGCGACACACTTGATGTTTCGCTGAATCCATTCTCGGTTTCCGCTGGGGGCTCCAGTCAACCTTACCAATTTCGTATGTATGGCAATGGCATTCTCGAATGGCGCTTCAACAACATGAACCTGCCTCCCGCCACTAGCGGTGATAACAAGGGATATGTAAGCTTCACCGTTGAACAAAACCCTGATTTGCCCGACAACACCGTCATCAACAACAAAGCCTTTGTAACATTCAATTCCGGCTCACCTACTCCAACAAACGGAACCATACATACGGTTAGCAGGCAACTCTTCAGCGTACAGGCGTGTCCTCCTCCTACCATCAACGGCGTAGCCAGCATCTGCCAAGGATCATCAACCACCTTGTCTGTTTCAGGATCGTATCTGTCTTATCTGTGGAGCACAGGTGCAACTACCCCATCCATCACTACTTCCACAGCAGGCACCTATACAGTATCCGTAACTGATTTTAATGGTTGTGTGAACAGTGCGTCTAGAACCGTAGTTGTTAATGGCAATCCTACACCAACCATCACCGGAAACTTCTCTGTATGCTTCGGAAGTTCTGCCACTTTGAATGCATCATCGGGTTTTGTTTCTTATTTGTGGAGCACTGGTGCTACTACATCATCCATCTCCACAACAACAAGCGGATTGTACACTGTTACCGTTACCAACAGTGCTGGTTGCACAGGAACCGCATCACAAACGGCCACCATCAATCCCAAGCCAACACCAACGATTACGGGTGTGTTTGACATTTGTCAAGGCAACAGTGCTTTATTGAATGCAACATCCGGCTTTGTTTCTTATCTATGGAGCAATGGCGCCACCTCATCTTCAATCGCACCTACTGCTGCGGGAACCTATACAGTTACCGTAACAAATGCGAATGGATGTACGGGTGTAGCATCACAAAACGTTACGGTGGCGGCAAATCCCACACCAGTGATAACAGGAATATTCACCGTGTGCCAAGGCAATTTAGCCATCTTGAACGCCACTTCGGGTTTCAGCTCATATCTCTGGAGTACAGGGGCAACGTTTTCAAGTATTAACACATCGGCTGCTGGCACTTACACCGTAACAGTTACCAATGCCAGTGGTTGCACAGGAAGCAAATCACAAGTGGTAACGGTTAATCCGAATCCTACTCCATCCATTACTGGAGTGTTCTCGGTTTGTCAAGGTTCAGCAGCCACACTCACCGCCACAGCAGGATTCAACAGTTACTTATGGAGCACTGGTGCAAGCACGCAAACCATCAACCCAACTGTGTCGGGCAGTTATACTGTGACTGTTACCAACAGCAATGGATGTACAGGCATAGCATCTCAAAGCGTAACGATTTTGGCCAGTCCAACGCCTATTGTTTCAGGGGTATTTGCCATTTGCCAAGGCGGATCTGCCACCCTCACGGCTTCATCTGGATTTAGTTCTTACTCATGGAGCACTGGTGCCACAACGCAAACCATCAATCCAACAGCTGCTGGAACCTATACGGTAACTGTAACCAATGCCAATGGATGTACGGGAAGTGCTTCGCAGGTGGTAACGGTGGGATCAACAACAAGTTCTACTGTTAACGCAACGCGATGCCCTGGCACTTCCTATACCTTGCCAAACGGACAAGCTGTAAGCGTATCGGGAACTTATGTAACCACACTTACGGGAAGTAACGGTTGTGATAGCATAGTAACAACTAATCTTACATTCGCAGATACGCAAGCTCCTACTGTTAGCTCTTGTCCGAACGGATTTACCTCTTGTAACCCTGTATCTTGGGTTGCCCCAGTGTTCAGCGACAATTGTTCATTCTCTGTAACCAGCAATTTCCAGCCAGGCGCCACGCTTCCGCTGGGAACCAATACCATCACCTATACGGCCACAGATGCTGGTGGCAACACCGCCACTTGCAGCTTTGTTGTAACGGTGGTTGATTACACCATTTCGTTCAACAAAACGAATGTATCATGTAATGGTGGCAACAACGGCTCCGCCACAGCCATTGCAACAGGAACTTCGGGTGCTGTAACTTATTTGTGGAACACAGGTGCTATCACCCAAACCATCAACAACCTCACTGCCGGAAACTACACCGTTACCGTTACCAATGGAACTTGTTCGCGTCAAGCCAGTGTGAGCATCACACAGCCTGCAATATTCACAGCAAGCATCACACCCGGTGGGGCAACCACATTCTGCCAAGGAGGCAATGTAACATTGACAGCAACAGCAGGCGCTTCATACCAATGGAATACAGGTGCCACAACGCAGTCCATTTCCGTTTCAACCAGCGGAAGCTATACCGTTACCGTAACGAATGCCGCAGGTTGTGTTGCCACATCCGCTCCTGTTGCTGTTACTGTGAATCCAAATGTAACCGCATCGGTTTCCATCTCTGCCAATCCTAGCGGACCAGTTAGCGCAACAACCAGCATTACATTTACAGCAACACCTGTCAATGGTGGATCGGCACCAATATATCAATGGAAGAGAAATGGTGTGAATGTGGGAACCAACAGCAGCACCTACACAAATAGCTCTTGGGTGAACAATGACGTGGTGCAGTGTGTGATGACCAGCAACGCAACTTGTGTAATAGGTAGTCCGGCCACATCGAACAGCATCACCATCAGTGTTACGATTTCTGCGGGCGCACCCAAGTTTGTTGTGAGTGATCTCAACAGCAACACTGCTAACTATTACGATTCATCCTTCGTGTTCATATCTAGCAGTCCACTGTCAACGACCGTACTCAACGGCAACACCAATGCCGCTGACGTATTCGTTTCAGGCGGATTCGGATATATTGCCGACGGTGTTACATTGGGCAGGATATACCGCTCGGCTCAGGCCGGAGTTCCTTCGGTTGCTTCGAGAAACTTGCGTAGTAACACAGGTGCAGCCCTGAACCAGGCAACAGGCGTTTACACGATTGGCGACACTTTGTATTTGTTGGATAAGAAAGGAAAAGCCATTTATTCCTATACCCTTTCACAATCATTCACCGGAACCACCAACCTGAATGCCTTTGCCAAAAAGAGCCTTGCCAACCAGAATATCACTGCTGAAGCTATGGGTTATGATGGCACCAACTTCTTTGTATTGGAAAACGGAAACACCAAAGCGATTTACCGTTACCCGATTGGAAGCACGGGCACTATTGTTCGCTCTCGTCCATTGCAAACGCCTGCAGGTGTTGCATTAACAGACATACTCGGATTGGTAGCCGACGGATCGCGTGTTTGGGTTACCGATAACGGCACAGATATGGTTTATGCGTTCAATAAGGCGGCGTTGTTTACTGGAAGCAACACCATTCCATTGAATGCGATTTCACAATTCTCATTGAACTCGGGAAATCTTAATGCTTCAGGTATCGCATTAACCACGACTACATCGTTGTTGCGCAACAATCTGAATGAAGTGATAGACGCATCCTTAATGGCATGGCCGAACCCAACATCCGGAAACATCAATATCCGTTTGGATGGATTCAACGAAACAGAAGCTATCCGCTTAAGCGTATTTGACTTGAACGGCCGTTTGGTGCTTAATCAAGAAGTTGCCCCAAGCACTAGCTCCATAGCAACCCTCGATCTCACTTCCATCAAATCTGGCCTCTATGCCATAGTGGCTGAACAAGGGGATTTGAGAAGATCCGTGAGAATAGTGGTCGATTGACAATTTACTATTGACAATTGACTATTGGCTAATGACAATTGACTAATGACTGAAGTTTGTTTCCAATTGCAAATTGTAAATTGTAAATTGTCATTTGTCAAATCAACTTTCTATCTTCTTCTAAAATTCCTCCTCGGAGATCGGTTTTGGTTGGAGGGTGCGGGTTTGGG
>JBJTQS010000106.1:0-7152 GCA_046075765.1 Bacteroidota bacterium | reverse complement strand
CAAAAAATGAAGTCAATTGTCTTGTAGTTCCCTATAAGGATGCTGATGCGATAGCTAAAGCTGTTGGTGCTGTTTTTGACAAAAGGATTGACGTGGATGCGATGGTGGAGGAGGGTTTCAAGGTTGCTGAAAAAGGTTATGATTATCGCAAAAAATATGACGCGTTGGATAAGCTTTACACTGAGTCTATGTTGGAATTGCAAGGCAAAATGTAATTTTGAGGTTAGATGTCAGTAGCGAAAAAGCAAGGTCAAGAGATTGGAAGCCAGCCATTGGTTTCCGTGTTGATGCCATGTTATAATGCTGAGGCCTTTCTCGTTGAGGCTATTGAATCCATTTTGAATCAAACA
Organism: Bacteroidota bacterium; assembly: GCA_046075765.1. Lineage (GTDB taxonomy): Bacteria > Bacteroidota > Bacteroidia > AKYH767-A > OLB10 > JALRAP01. Next base: position 6,802 of record JBJTQS010000106.1, on the reverse strand, counting down.
TACCGGAACCTGGAGGTTGTATTGTTGGATGATGGATCCAAGGATCAAACCAAAAATATCATTTCAGATTACGCTAAACGGGATTCTCGCGTTAAGCCTGTTTTCAATGATTCGAATATGGGGCTTATTCGCACTTTGAACAAAGGGCTGGACTTATCCTCTGGTGATTATATTGCACGAATGGACGCTGATGATGTGTCATTACCACATCGCATTGAAGTTTTAGTGGGTGTATTGGAGGCAGATAAGTCATTGGATTTAGCTTCTGCGGGTTGTTATTCACTGTCGGAATCTGGGCACAAAATGGCACGTGTTTACCCTAAGGCTTGCACTGCTAAAGGTTTAAAGTTTGTTTGCTTTTTCAGCACCCCTGTACTGCACCCCTGTGTGCTGTTTCGCAAATCTTTGATGATAGAAGACCGATTCGATGAGGAATATCTGCATTCTGAGGATTATGAGATATTCAGCAGGTTGCTCTTAAAGGGAAAGCGCTTCGTAACCATTGAAGTGCCCTTGTACATGCTACGCAAGAACTTCCAGAGTGTTTCTCATAAATTCGAATCCATTCAGATATCCACTCATAATCGAATTTCCTTCAGGAACATCCATGATTATTTTTCCCGACAATATGATTATTTCGTTCAAAGGGTAATGATCAATCGGATTAACTTTAGTGTCCCACCCGATTTGTTACTTAAATCAATTTCAAATCTTCGTTATTTAAGAGACGAGTTCGTTCTGCGAGAAAATCCTACCGCCGAGGAGGTTAGTGATATTGATGGATTTTTGACCGAACAGTTCATCGACATCCATTTGCAGTCGCTAAAAAATTCGCATGGTTTTCTAAAGTTATACCATTTAATTAGCTGTCTTGCCGATGCAAATGTGTTTCTTTCACCGAGGGGAAGACGATATATGCGATCCAAAACCTGGATCAAACGGAAGCCATACCAATCTAAGTAAGCCTGTCGAATTTGGATTTGATTTTTTGTAGCGGGAACAAACATAAGGCATCTGAAATACAGCTTTTGATGCCTGACTGGTTGCATGTGAAGTCCATGCGAGAGGTTGGTGTTTTTGATGATATCATTGAAGACGGAACAACATTTGAGGAGAATGCCCTTATCAAAGCCAGATATGTGGCGCAGAAATCTAATCTTCCTGTTTTTTCTGATGATTCCGGATTGGTGGTTGATACCTTAAATGGTGGCCCTGGAATCTATTCTGCTCGTTATGCCGGACCTGATGCCACCTCTGTGGAAAATGTGCAAAAGCTGTTGACCGAACTCAAGGGGGTATCTAATCGAAAAGCTCATTTTGTTTGCGTAATTGCATTGATAATCAATGGAAAGGAAATGCTGTTTGATGGGAGGGTAGATGGGCTTATTACGCAAGAAACGGTTGGTGTTGGCGGTTTCGGATATGATCCGATTTTTATCCCCGACGGGTATCGCCAAACATTTGCTGAGCTGGATTCCGCAGTAAAAAACAGGATCAGTCATAGGGCTTTGGCCGTTAAAAAGATGGTTGAATGGCTTCAGTTGATGAGGTTTGAAAAAGCATAGAGGATGTATCTCCAAAATGCATGTTGATATCTCTCATTTTCAGAGGCGCAATTGACCTTAAAACACCTCCTTTTTGTTAACTTTGTTGCAGGATGAAAATCAGGATAGGCGTCGTTTTTGGTGGCACATCAAGAGAGCGGGAGATTTCCTTTGCCGGAGGTCGAACGGTGTATGATAATCTTGATAAGTCGCTTTTTGAAGCAATTCCGATTTTCATCGATTCATTCAACAATTTCATCATACTTGATTGGGAGTATGTTTACAAAGGAAGTATTCGGGATTTTTACCCCCCATTTGAAAAAGCCGAACCTTCCCCAAATGGTTACCAAGTCTATGCCGAGTCGTTAGGTGATTTGGATTCTCCGGCGCAACTTGGTTTAACAACAAAACTTGGTACTCGTATTGAGCCTTCCTCTCTGGCATCCTTGATAGATTTTGCATTTCTGTGTTTGCATGGCACAAATGGCGAGGATGGTCGCATGCAAGGCTTATTGGAGTTCTATGGAGTACCTTATTCCGGTACCGGGATTTATTCCTCTGCCGTTGGCATGGATAAGCATTTGCAAAAGGATTTAATGTATCGGTACGGTTTCAAGGTGCCCAAGTATACTTCAATAGATCGACAAGCATGGCTATCGATGTCTGACCGCAATTCAATAATGAAGGTCGTTTCAGATAAGGTTGGAGCTCCCTTTGTAGTTAAATCTGCCAACCAAGGTTCTTCCATCGGTGTGTCTTTTGTTGATGGGTTGGATGCGGATGCATTTTGCGACGCTGTGGACCGGTCGTTTTTCACAAGGAGGATAAAAAGGTCAACATGGAATGAACTCGGGCATCATGAGAAGGTCGAATATGTAAGATCCCTTTCAGATATGCGTGAAGGTATCGGTTTGCCTTTGTCAATTTCCGGCAAGATCATCTATCACCCTGATGAGCTATTATCCAATCTGAATCAATTATTCTCTGAGCCGGGTGACGAATATTTGTTGGAGTCTTTGGATAGTGAACAAACGGTTTTGTTTGAGGAATTCATTCAAGGCAAGGAGTTTTCTTGTATCGTAATTGACGGTTTGGATGGTAATCCAATCGCATTGCCTCCAACTGAAATCAGAAAAGGCTCGGAGGTTTATGATTATCGATCCAAATACCTCCCGGGGTTATCTCGTAAGATTACACCAATAGATTTGCCTGCAGATGCCATTGGTCAAATTCGTAAATCATGTTGCGAACTATTCGACTCCATGGGTTTTGGTGTTTATGCACGGATAGATGGTTTTTATTCCAACGATGGAAACATATTCTTAAACGATCCCAATACCACTTCCGGTATGTTGCCGTCGTCCTTCTTTTTCCATCAGGCTGCGGAAATTGGTTTGACACCTTCACAGTTTATCACTTTCATCATACACCGTTCCTTGCGGCGCAGGGAAACAGGGTCAATTGATTTGAGAAAAAGTCCCGGATTGATACAAGTTCTGGAAAGGTCTTTACACGAAAGCAAGAAGTCATCTGGCGCGAAGAAGCGTATAGCTGTGATTCTAGGAGGCTACTCTTCAGAACGTCACATTTCTGTTGAAAGCGGAAGAAACATATTCGAGAAACTTTCATCCTCTGAAAAGTATGCGCCAGTCCCTGTATTTCTTTCAGGAGATAGTGCAGCCCACAAGTTGCATGTAATACCCATTAACATTCTGCTAAAAGACAATGCGGATGATATAAAGGAAAAGGTTTTGCATTTTGACCGTCATCCCGTTTTGCAGGGTATCATTGATGAGTGCAAAGGGATTGCCAATTTGTTCTCTGATGGTAATTCTTTGAAGCCCCCTTTCGAGATATCCTATCAAGAACTTTCCGAAATGGTCGATGGTGTCTTCATCGCGTTGCATGGCAGGCCTGGAGAGGACGGTGAAGTACAATCACAACTTGATAGGGTTGGTCTTCCTTACAATGGGTCTGGTCCTTCGTCATCAAAAATCACTATTGACAAATATGAAACCAATGAGATTTTGATGTCAAAAGGTATTCATGCTGCAAAACACATGGTTGTTTATGGCAAGGATTGGCGTAACGATCCGTCCCGTTTTGAGGATATTGTACTATCGGAATTCAATTATCCTTTTATAACTAAGCCTGTTGATGATGGTTGTAGCTCCGCAGTTAAGATCATCCGCAACAGCGCCCAATTGCACGCTTTTTGCGATTTGATGTTCAGGGAATCAGACGAATTACTCATTCCTGCATCTGAAATTCTTAGGATCAAACCCAAGGAGGAGTTTCCAAGAAAAGATCGTTTCCTTGTTGAAGAGCTGATTTTAAAGGGCAAGGCAGAGAGGTTTTTGGAAATAACCGGAGGATTGATGACCTCTTATGCTGCGAATGGAGAATTGCGATACGAAGTGTTCGAAGCTTCCGAGGCCTTATCCGAGGGTGATGTTTTGTCATTAGAGGAGAAATTTCTTGCAGGCCAAGGTCAAAATATCACACCCGCACGATACAGCACTAATCCCGTTGAAAACAAAAGAATTTCAACGGAAGTCAAGATAGTACTGGAAAAGACCGCACGGGCATTGAATGTTGAAGGATATGCTCGCATAGATGCTTTTGTAAGGATATTTCGTGACGGTAATGTTGAGGTTTTGGTCATAGAAGTAAATTCATTACCAGGGATGACGCCTGCTACTTGCATATTTCATCAGGCGGCGATCAATGATTATAAACCTTACGAATTCATCGATAAACTTATTGATTTCGGCATCCAACGTAATAATCGACTCCCCAACCAAACCGGTGCAAGAAAATGAATGACCTCAAAGCTTTCATGACCTCGCAGTATTTTGGAAAGCTTTTGCTTTACGGCGTTGGTGCATTGGTGGTTTTTTATGGGGGAATTTATCTATGGCTTGGAATATATACCCGCCATGATGACTTCATCAAAGTTCCTGATCTTACCAATAAGAATCTTTTCGATAATAAAAGACTACTGGAAAATGAAGGTTTCAAAATCGAGATAAGTGATTCATCCACTTACGATGCTAGTAAAAGGCCGGGCATAGTATTAGATCAAGACCCTTCCCCAGGATCGCTAGTCAAGGAGGGTCGGACGCTTTATTTTACTATTACCCGCAAAAATCCGCCAGAGGTTATGTTGCCTGATTTAATCGATAACTCTTTGCGCCAGGCAGAATCCACATTGCGCTCTTTTGGATTGCTGCGAGGCGAATTGATTCCGAGACCTGATATCGCTGAAAACGCGGTTTTGGAGATGCAAGTCAATGGGAAAAAAGTTGAAGCTGGCACCAAGGTAGATAAAGGAACGGTTGTTGATCTGGTGGTTGGACAAGGACTTGAAATCAGTCGTGTCCTATTACCTAACTTATATGGACTTACTTTTCAAGAGGCTTTGTTTGTTTTGCAAGCATCTGGGTTGAAAACAGGTCTCACTTTGTTTGATGCTTCTGTAGTGGACTCAATGAATTGCAAAGTCTATAGGCAAAACCCCCAATTCAGATTGCAAGAATCGGTACTAAGTGGAGAAGCTGTTGATTTGTTTATGACGGAGTCTGAAGACGTTTTGAATTCCAATTACATTAATCCCAACCCAGATGAGGAAGATATTTAAGAAATCGCCTTTATTGTTTTTTGTCGCATTAGGAATTTTTAATACGCCATATTCTTTTGCTCAAAGGGTAGCTTCCAAAGATGAGCGCTTAACTTCATTAAAGGGAAATGGTGTGTTGCAATCAAAGATTAATGAGGATAACCTAACTCGGACATCCGCCTCGGTTTTTGATACGTTGGAGCTGCCGTTCTTTGATGATTTTTCAAGGGAGACTGGCTGGCCAAATCCTTCGATTTGGAGTGATAGCAGTGTCTATGTCAATTATGGATTTGGAATCAATCCACCAACTGTTGGTTGTGCTACCTTTGATGGTTTGGATAAGTTTGGGAACGCATACAATGACGTAAATGCCGGTGCAACCGGATTGTGTGATGTATTTACATCTAAGCCATTGGATTTGTACGATGATGAGAATGGCGTACCGTATCTATCCAGCGACAGTTTGTTTTTGATTTTTTATTATCAACGCAAGGGCAGAGGCGACAATCCTGAATCCACAGATTCTTTGTCATTGCAGTTTTTTAATGTTGCAAGTCAGACTTGGCAATCCGTTTGGTCTGTTAACGGAGCTACAACCGGTGATACCGTATTTTCAAAGGTAAGGATACCCATTATCAATCCCGTGTTTCGTCAAAACGGTTTTAAATTTCGGTTTAGGAATTTTGGTTCACAAAATGGAATGCTTGACATATGGAATATTGATTATGTTTATTTGAACAAGTTTCTTCCACCTGATTATGATGTGATAAGGGATTACGCTTTCGTAAATCAATCATATTCTTTGTTGAATGGTTATTCGGCTTTGCCTTGGGTTCATTACAACGGGCTTACTCCTTCTCAAAAGACCGCTTTGATTGATAATGCCGCTCAGTTGTTGGTGCGTAACAACAATGATGGAAGTCCATTCCCTATCAGCGTTTCTGGTAAAATAATCGATCGGTTTGGTTTGCAAACACAGCTTTTTGGAGGTTCTGGAGCAAACAGCATCATCATCCCATTAAATACAAATTCCTCACCACCTTCCAATTTCAACCCAGCTTTGTTTTTCGATGACCCATCTGCCATTGATCAAACTTATTTTGACGCGGTTTATTCCCTCGGACAAACATCAGGCGGAACCCCAGACGACTTTACAGTTAATGATACACTTGTTCATAGGCAGCATTTTTATGATTACTATGCTTATGATGATGGTTCGGCCGAATTGGCCTACGGAATCAATGGCGTGAATGCGAAACTTGCTTATCGGTTTGATTTGCTTCAAGCAGATACATTGCGAGCCATCAACATGTTCTTTGCCCAATCAGGTACCAGTGTTGCATCTCAGCAGTTTCGTTTGGCAGTGTGGTCTGGAAATGCCAATGGACCGCAAGGCAATCCGGTTTATGAGAAATTCAATCAATCTCCTTTGTACGTAGATAGTTTGAACAAATTCAATACCTACCGAACTGATCCGGTTTTTCTCACTGCAGGCACATGGTATTTTGGTTTTATTCAAAATAACTCGGTTTTACTCAATATTGGCTTGGATATTAACACGCCTGCCGATCCATCCAAGAAATACTATAACACTGCAGGAAGCTGGGTCCAATCGCAACTGCCAGGAATGTGGATGATT
>JBJTQS010000105.1:0-8313 GCA_046075765.1 Bacteroidota bacterium | reverse complement strand
TTGAAGCCACCCAAAGGAGAGTTCTATACTCGGGTGGAGACAGCACGCGGCGAGCTGGGCGTATATGTGGTGAGTGAAGGAGCAACCACTCCTTACCGCATCAAATTCCGATCACCAGGCTTCAGCAACCTCTCTGCCCTTGACCATATCGCCCGCGGACAAAAACTGGGAGATTTGGTGGCGATGATGGGAACGTTGGATTTAGTGATTCCAGATATCGATAGATGAAACGATTGACGATTTACGATCTACGATTTACGACTTGCCCTGAGCCCGTCCGATAGCTATCGGACGAAGGGTTGACGATTAATGAAATAACTGCCTACCACCTACTACCCACCACCTACTACCCACCACCTACTACCTACCACCTACCACCTACTACCCACCACCTACCAAAAAACCAATTTCTCGCAAAGAGCGCTAAGATTTGCGCAAAGGGCGCCGAGAAAAATAAAGTTGAATAATCACATCTACCTACTACCTACTACCCACCACCCACAACCATGCTCAGCTTAGAAAACATCACCAACCTCGTTTCCACTTGGCTTTATGCCAATCTGGATCCGACATGGGCGTTGGTGGTGCAGTTTGTGATTGTAGGTGTATTGGTGATTTCGCTTTTCTCAATATTAGGATTGGTGTTGATTATGATGGAACGACGTGTGGCTGCTTGGATGCAACTGCGACTTGGTCCAAACCGTGTAGGTCCAAGAGGGTATTTCCAAACCGTGGCAGATACGCTGAAGCTGATTGTTAAAGAGGGCATGACGCCTGAAGGGGCCGACAAGTTCCTGTTCAATTTGGCTCCGTTTATTGTGATGATTGTGTCCATGGTGATTATGGCACCATTGATGTTTGCCAAAGGATTCCAAATATGGGATGTGAACATCGGAGTGTTCTTCATAACTGCCGTATCTTCTGTATCGGTGATTGGCATCTTGATGGCAGGATGGGCATCAAATAACAAATATTCTTTGTTAGGAGCGATGCGTTCAGGAGCTCAAATTGTGAGCTATGAATTATCAGCAGGATTAGCAATCCTTACCATTGTGGTGTTTTCGGGAAGCTTGCAAGTATCTACGATTGTAGAATCACAGTCTGATGGATGGTGGTTGCTGAAAGGACACATTCCCGCAATCATCTCCTTTGTAATTTTCATTATTGCCGTGACGGCAGAAACCAACCGCGCACCATTTGACTTGGCAGAGGCTGAGTCGGAGCTCACAGCCGGATTCCATACCGAATACTCAGGCATGAAGTTCGCCCTGTTCTTTCTGGCAGAGTACGTGAACATATTCGTGGTTTGTGCTGTTGGAGCCACCTTGTATTTGGGTGGTTGGATGCCCTTCCATATCGGCAACTGGACATCCTTCAACCAAGTGATGGACTACATCCCATCCTCTGCTTGGTTCTTCGGAAAAACCTTCTTCCTTATCTTCGTAATCATGTGGTTCCGTTGGACCTTCCCGCGTCTCCGCATCGACCAACTGCTCAACCTCGAATGGAAATACCTATTGCCCATTAGTCTGTTTAACCTGTTGCTTGCAACAGTCATCGCCATCATGGGACTTCACTTCTGATATTATTCAACAAACCAAATAAACCAACAAGCGCAACGTGTCCTTTATCCGTCAATACCTTTCAGATGTAATCAGTGGTGTGAAATCGCTGCTTACGGGCATGCGCTTGACTGGGAAATATTTCATCAAACACAAGGAAACGAATATCACGCAGCAGTATCCCGACAATCGACAGGAACTATTTGCCGGATTACCAGAGCGTTTCCGTGGCGAGGTGGTGATGTCACATGACGACAACAACGAACATGCCTGCACCGGATGTACGGCATGCGAATTGGCTTGTCCGAACGGCACCATCAAAATCGTGACCAAGTTCGACATGACACCTGAAGGCAAAAAGAAAAAAGCCATCGATAAGTTTGTGTATCACCTCGAGCTTTGCACCATGTGCAATCTATGCATCGAGGCTTGTCCCACAAGCGCCATTAAGATGGCTCAGAATTTTGAGCATAGCGTATTCGATCGCCGCGACCTTACCAAGGTGTTGAACAAACCGGGATCAAAAGTCAGGGAGGGCGTTGAATAATGAGTTTATCGGCAATAATATTCTACTTGATATCTGCACTCATTTTGGGCGCAGGTTTGATGGCTGTTACTAGCAGCAAGATCTTCCGCTCCGCAATTTACCTGTTGGCATCCTTAGTAGGTATCGCAGGACTGTATTTCTGGATGGAAGTTGAATTCATAGCCGCAGTGCAGATCGTGGTTTATGTGGGAGGTATTGTGGTGTTGATCATCTTCTCGGTATTCTTAACTCAGCAGGCTGGCCAGGAAATGCCCGCGACTAAAAGGAACAGAACATTATGGTCGGTATTGGCTACTATTTTCGGCTTTTCACTCACATGGAATTTGATTTCCGCTTATGGATTCAACGCCTTGGATGTTGAATTTGATGATAGCGTAGAGCGAATTGGAACCAAAATGCTGGAACCGGGCATCGGAGGATATGCTCTTCCATTTGAAGCCGTAAGCATCTTGTTGTTGGCCGCCATGATTGGCTGCATCGTAATAGCAATGAAATCTACCAGCGAACAGAAATGAGCGAGATACCATTATCACATATTTTGTTTGTGAGCACAGCGCTGTTCTTTATCGGCATGTATGGCATGTTCACCCGTCGTAACATGATCACCATGCTGATGTCGATCGAATTGATGTTGAACAGCGTGAACATTAACTTCATCGCTTTCAACAAGTATTTATTCCCTGGAAACCTCGACGGAGTCTTCTTCACCATTTTCGTCATCACCATCGCCGCTGCAGAGGCGGCTGTGGCCATTGCCATCATCATCAACCTTTACCGCAACCACAAGAGCATTGATGTGGAAGAGGCGGATGCACTTAAACATTGAAAAGCGACATGGATTACGCCTCCTATATCCTTTACATTCCGCTGTTGCCGCTTGCAAGCTTCTTGCTGATTTCACTTTTGGGTGGCAAACGGCTGGGCAAAACAGGAGGCATTATCGCCACATTGGCCATCGCCGTTTCAACCTGCTTATCCATTTACACTTTCACTCAGTACTTCACCATAAATAGTTTGGTTGATGGAACTTATCAAGCCATCAAGCCCTACAATTACAATTGGCTGCAGTTTTCTGATACACTCTCCATCAATATGGGAGTGCTGCTCGACCCTGTTTCAGTAATGATGTTGGTGGTGGTAACAGGCGTTTCGCTCATGGTACACTTGTTCAGCATTGGGTACATGCAAGGTGATGAACGCTACAGCACCTATTTCTCTTACTTGTCTTTGTTTACATTCTCGATGTTGGGGTTGGTATTATCATCCAACATCTTCCAAATCTATATGTTCTGGGAGCTGGTAGGCGTTTCATCCTTCCTACTCATCGGCTATTTTTTCACCAAGCCATCGGCAGTTGCCGCCAGCAAAAAAGCGTTCATCGTTACTCGCTTTGCCGATCTTGGATTCCTAATCGGCATCATGATACTTGGCTTCGGTGCTGGCAGCTTGGATTTCGACACCATCATAGCCAAATTATCGAACAACCAAACCGCTGAAGTGATTGCCATGAGCGGCTCCACTTTCTTGGGAGTGTCTGCACTTACATGGGGACTCACGCTGGTGTTTATGGGCGGTGCCGGTAAATCAGCAATGTTCCCGTTACACATTTGGCTGCCCGATGCCATGGAGGGTCCAACACCGGTATCGGCGTTGATTCACGCAGCTACCATGGTTGTAGCTGGCGTATTTTTAGTAGCACGCCTCTTCCCTGTATTTGCAAACGTGCCTGTTGTAATGGACATTGTTACTTGGGTAGGTGTTATATCTGCCGTGTTTGCAGCTATCATTGCTAGTACGCAAACAGATATCAAACGAGTGTTGGCATACTCCACCATGTCTCAGATAGGCTACATGATGTTCGCATTAGGCGTATCGGGAACTGGCGAAGCAGGAACAGGCTTCACCGGTTCGCTTTTCCACCTTTTCACACATGCATTTTTCAAATCTTTATTGTTCCTCGGTGCTGGCGCTGTCATCCACTATGTGCATAGCAACGAAATGCGCGATATGGGCGGACTACGTAAATACATGCCTATTACAAATGCTACTTTCTTGCTCGCATGTTTAGCTATTGCAGGTGTTCCTCCCCTAGCTGGATTCTTCAGCAAAGAAGAAATTTTGTTGGCGTCATGGAATAGCAATCCGGTTATTTATTTCATCGCATTGGCTACATCGGGGCTCACCGCATTCTATATGTTCAGGCTTTACTTCTCCATTTTCCATCGAAAGGAATACGCCCACAGCGGACATGGTCACCACGGCGAGGGGGGCATTACCATGATGCTGCCCTTATTGGTTCTTGGTGCAATGACCATTGGTGCCGGATTCCTTCCTTTCTCCGAATACATCTCGGCTGATGGCGTGCCTCGTGATATGGAACTACATCTTACATTCAGCATTGCTCCTGTATTAACCGCATTGGCTGGAATCATGTTGGCGATGACATTTTATATGAAGCAAACTGAAAAGCCAGCAAAGATGGCTGTCATGTTCGGCAACTTGTATGGTTGGGCTTATCGCAAATTTTACATCGACGAGATTTATTTGTTTGTCACCAAGCGCATTTTATTCAACATACTTGGAAATGCTGCTGCCAAAGCCGACAGACAAGTAGTTGACGGCGGTGTGAATGCCGTTGCCAACGCAACAGGTTTTGTTGCTAACCGCATCCGCGGATTTCAGTCGGGTCATGTGCAAGAATATGCCATCTGGTTTTTAGGTGGCGCATTGTCGTTAACCGTACTCATCATTTATCTTTTATACTAAGGGAGCATCGCCATGGACTTGAACCTGCTGATTATCGTACCGCTCCTCACCTCTTTGGTGCTGTTGTTCTGCAACGGACTCAATCAACTTCGCACAGCAGCCTTCATCGGCTCCGTGGCGCAATTGGGCTTGGCGATCTGGCTGTTCATTGCCTATACGACTGAACGAACTGCAGGCAACACCGCTCCGATGCTATTCACATCAGGTGCCATGTGGTTCGAGCATTGGAATATCAAATTCCTGACCGGAGTAGATGGGATATCGGTCGCCATGATATTGCTCACCGCATTCGTGGTGGTGGCTGGAGTTTTAATATCGTGGAAGGAAGATAGACTCAGCAAAGAGTTTTTCTTTCTGCTAATGTTGCTCAGTGTTGGTGCCTATGGCTTTTTCATTTCGCTTGATCTATTCACGCTGTTCTTCTTCTTGGAAGTTGCAGTGATACCTAAATTCCTACTCATAGCCATCTGGGGAAGCGGCAAAAAAGAATATTCGGCTATGAAGCTTGCGCTAATGCTGATGGCCGGCTCTGCATTGGTGTTTGTTGCCCTTGCGGGGATTTACTTCGGCTCGGGAGGCACTTTCGCTATCACCGAACTTAACACCATGCGATTGCCATTGGAGGTTCAACATTATTTCTTTCCGTTCGCTTTCATTGGCTTCGGCATCTTCACTGCCATATTTCCTTTCCACACTTGGGTTCCCGACGGACACTCCTCTGCGCCTACCGCTGCATCCATGTTCTTGGCGGGCATTTCTATGAAGCTTGGCGGATATGGATGCTTGCGCATGGCTGTTACGCTGATGCCTGATGCTGCACAAGAATATTCAATGTGGATCATAGGTTTATCGGCAGTAGCAATTATATACGGCGCATTTGCCACCATGATGCAAACCGATTTGAAATACATAAATGCTTACTCATCCGTGAGTCACTGCGGCTTTGTGTTGTTGGGCATCGGCATGCTTACCAAGACAGCCATCACTGGCGCTGTACTTCAAATGGTATCTCACGGATTGATGACGGCATTGTTCTTCGGTGCCATTGGCATGATTTACTCCCGTACGCATACGCGCGATGTACAAAAGATGGGCGGATTGCTAAAAGTGATGCCCTTCATATCCACAGTATTTGTGATTGCCGGTTTATGCTCGCTTGGATTACCTGGCTTTAGTGGCTTTGTAGCTGAAATGACCGTATTCATGGGCTCATGGGAAAACCCTGGCTTGTGGTACAAGCTGGCCACCATTGCCGGTTGCGCTTCCATTGTGGTGACGGCCGTTTATATACTGCGCGCCTCGGGCAAGGTTATCATGGGACCAATGGCGAATGAAGAACACTCGCTGTTGCGAGATGCAGATTGGAATGAGAAACTGGCTGCAGTGCTGCTGTTATTCGGTATTGTAGCGATGGGAATAGCACCATTCTGGCTGATGGATCTGGTGGAGCCAGGCTCAGCAGCCATCATGCAAAAATTATCTGGAATCTGAAATTGAAACTATAACAGGCATGTTGACCGAATCACTCATGTTGATGAAAAGCGAGCTCCTATTGGTGCTCTCCCTGTTCGTCATACTCATTGCCAAAATCGCCGAAAAGGAATCGGCAGATGTGGCAGCGGCCAACAACCGTTTGATGGCTTGGGTTAACGGATTGTTGGTTGTTAACCTAGCTGTGTTTTTTATAGATGGCGGCAAGGGTTCGCTCTTTGGCGATATGTTTGTGCAAGACCCACTTCGCAACATGCAAAAAGGCATCTTGATGCTTGGCGCACTGGTGGTATCGTTCACCAATACGGGATGGATTCGCAACCACAAACATGCTCATGAGTTTTACATACTAATGCTTACTTCGCTGCTGGGCATGTATTTGATGGTATCTACCGACAACCTGATGATGTTCTATCTGGGGTTGGAGATGGGCACGATTCCTTTGGCTGCACTGGCTAACTTCGATTTGGAACGCAAGCGATCATCTGAGGCTGCCTTCAAAATGATTATGATGTCTGCATTCGCATCTTGCATTCTGCTGCTCGGACTTTCGTTTTTGTATGGCATGTCGGGCACGCTGAACATAGAACTGTTGTCGGTAACCTTCGGCACTACGCCATCACATATTATGGTGTTGGTATTATTGGTTGCAGGCTTCGGATTCAAAATTTCCGCAGTTCCGTTTCACTTGTGGACTGCCGATGTATATGAAGGAGCTCCTGCAGGTGTAACTGCATTCTTATCGGTGGTATCTAAAGGCGCTGCGCTTTTTGTGATGACGAATGTTCTGTACAAAGCCTTCATGCAATTGGAGCCCGCTTGGTACATCATCTTGTTTGTGTTGGCTGTTGCAACTATGGTGATTGGAAACCTGTTCGCCTTAAGGCAAACCAACATCAAGCGCATGCTAGCCTTCTCGTCTATCGCCCAGGTGGGTTTCATATTGGTGGGGATGTCATCTGCGAGTCCTGCCGGCCCGGCTACCATCACTTACTTCGTGTTGGTTTATCTCGTATCTAATTTAGGTGCGTTTGCGGTGGTATCCATCATCAGTGCCAACACTGGTAAAGAGGAAATCAGCGACTATGCTGGTATGTATCGAACAAATCCATGGCTTACTTGGGTGATGGCATTGAGTCTGTTTTCATTGGCTGGCATTCCGCCTGCAGCGGGCTTCTTCGCTAAGTTCTTCCTCTTGTTGGCGGGCGCTGCACGCGACAATTGGCCGCTGTTGATCATCGCATCTTTAAACATGGTAGTAGCGTTGTATTATTATCTGGTGGTAATCAAAACGATGTTTACAGGTCAAAACGAAAATCCGATACCGGCGCAGAAGGAAGGCGGTTTTGCCTTTGCAGGGATGGTGATTTGCCTGATCGGTGTGTTAACCATTGGCGTTTATAGCGGAGTGTTTTCATATATCAGCAACTTGGTATTGTAAGAACCCATGGCCATCAATAAGAACCATCCATTTGAAGATATAGACGGCATCAAGTGTGCTGTTGTAGAATCCGGTGTTTCAGAAACACGGAAGAATTTCCTGAAGGATTTGTTGGAGTTCAACCGTTATCAGGTGGTGGTAGCTGCCGAAGCGCCAAAGTCCGATAACAATCGGACCGATAGCTATCGGACCCCTACCACTACACCTGTGGAAGGCGAAGCTCCTGCGGTTGTTACCGAACCCACACCCTCCACCTACAAGTTGGGTGTAACGGATGTCACCTTCAATTCGGTCAACGCCATTTATGGTCGTTTGCTACGCACTCGCAATGGCCGTGTGGTTACCATGGCTTATTGGCAGCAGCAGGAAGATGTTTCGAGGGACGATGTGCCTTATTTTGTGAAAAGTGACATGTGACATTTGAAAAGTGACATGTGACATGTGACAAGTGTTGCGATGCCCTGAGATTGCTTGCCCTAAGTTCATCTAAGGGTTTACCCTGAGCC
>JBJTQS010000104.1:0-2608 GCA_046075765.1 Bacteroidota bacterium | reverse complement strand
GGTGGCAGTGGACGAGAAGCACAGGATGTTGCCCGATGAAACCGCAGTGGCAGTCAATACCGCTGGAGCCGTGATGGTAGCTGTTGCCGTGGTCACACATCCTTTGCTGTCGGTTACCGTTACATTGTAAGTACCAACTGGCCTGCCGCTGATATCTTGTGTGGTAGCACCTGTACTCCATACATAAGTATATGGAGTGTTACCGCCTGCAACCGTGAGGTCGATGGCACCGTTCGACAAACCAAAACAAGTAACATTGGTTTGTGTGGTGGATGCTGTCAACACTGCAGGTTGAGCAATGGTAGCCGTAGCCGTGGTGCTGCAACCGCCATCGGTAACAATAACGCTGTAAGTGCCGGGAACCAAAGAAGAGATGTCTTCGGTGGTTGCACCATTCGACCACAGGTAAGTGGCCGTTGTGGCCACATTGCTTACCGATAGGTTGATGGATCCGTTGCCAGCGCCATTACAAGTAACATCGGTACCAACCGCAGAAGCTGTAAGCTGGTTGATGGTTACCGTGAATGATGCCGTTTGCACATTACCATTCACATCGGTGGCGGTGTAAGTAACGGTGGTAGTACCAACCGCGAACGAAGCGCCAGAGTTGTGGGTGGATGTGAACGACTGGATACCGCAATTATCAGCCGCCGTAGGCGCAGTCCATGTCACCGCACCGGCGCAAGAGCGCTGCTGCACGATGTTGGATGGCGTGCCCGAAATAACTGGCAGCTGGTTGTCGGTAACCACAATGGTATATGTCTGGGTGCGGGTGTTGGTCCCATCATCTACGCTCCAAGTGGCCGTAGTGGTTCCCACTGGAAGAACCACACCGGTTAAAGTAGTGAGGTTGGAGGCCGTGTAAGCCCCAGTAAGATTTACCGTTGGAGCTAACAAAGCCACATCTACGCAATTGTCAGCTACATCGCTGCGGTCAAAATTTGCAGAGTCGGCGGCTGTGATGGTGTAGTTGCAAACGCCATTATTAGCATTACGATTGTATGAAGCGGTGGCTTGACTGTTTAAGAAAATAGGAGCTTCGTTGTCTTGTACGATGATGGAGCGGATGCAAGAGTTGGTATTACCCAATGCATCCACATTCTGCCAGTAAAAGTCTGCTCCGCCTTCTGGATATACATCCTGCCCGTTGAAAGTAGATGAGAGCGGCAAATAAGTGGAACCGTAATCGATGGAAAGATACATGGTGCCTGCGTTGGCTGAGCGGGCATCGTAAACTGTAGGAGGCGTTGGTGTGTAGTCAGCCGTACAGCTTCCTGGATCAGTGCTTACTATTGATGGACCTGAAGAAGGGCACTCAAAGTGGGGAATGGCATAGGTTACATCAATATTGTCGATGGTGAGAGAACCAGCACCAGCTTGCAGAATAAACTTAAGATCGGTGAAATCAAGTGTGGAGGACAAAGTGGTGATATCATCCCAAACCTTGGTGGTTCCAACATAGATGTCCATGCGGTCGTTGGCAAGTGTTTCGGTAATTCCCGCAGGAGAGGTGTAAGATATGCTTACACCAGTATTGTTCAAAGTCCAAGTGATGGTTTGCGTTCCAGCGAACGTAGCAGAGGCAGTAGCCGTTGCCATGTTGCGGATTGCAAAATTGTTGGAGCCTTTGAAATCAATTGCAAAACGACCGTAGGTATTACCTGCCGCGGCAGCCGCATTTGAGGTGGTCATACCCGATCCTACCTGGAACACCGCAGCACTGTTAGTGGCAGCAGTATTGGCAGCGTTTAGCGTGAATTGATAGCTCAGCGTTTTCGGCAACGGCGATAAATCCGTTGTTCTCGAAAACGAAGCCGCACCGCCAGTGCTACGTGTGAATCGCAGCGCATTGCCGGTGATCGAAACGGATGACCCCGTTGAGGAGGTAATACCGTTGAACTGCCCCGTTGATGGGGTGTTCAAATTCACGTAACTGCTAACCGTCGTTGACGATGAGAAGTCCTGCTTGAAGAGCACGTAAGGTGTTTGGGCGGATGCCGAGATGGAAGCGAAAGCCACCATAACCAGCACAGCCATCCAACGGCTGAACAAGGATTTGATCGTGTAATTGTTTTGCATTTGAATTGTTATTTAAGTTTAATTTTTATTCGAAATGGGCAATAAACATGCTGTGCCCTGTACGGCTCATTTCCGTAAAGGGCTGATAATCAGTAATCTTGTGAGCGCCAATCTACACGGGGATAGGGAGTCCCTGTAGACTAATCGGTCAATGGTTTAAAAACAAAAGGTCGTTTTTTAGTTCAGGTTAGGAACAAAGTTGACCTAGGTGGGCATTTTTAAAACCTATGCAATTTGGCATCTAAATCAATACCGCGCAATAGGTAAGTGTAATTTTATTGTTAATAAATATGCTATTTTCTGATTATCAGCATAATAAAATTCAATGTTTCAACAACATTTGTCATATTTATTGGACAAATGTGGGCTTATGGGATGTTGTAGAACTTGTTTTATGAGAAAAATGGTGGGACTAGTAGCAGTAACAGTAACAGTAGCAGTAGCAGTATGCGGATTGCAGCGGCGGGAGGCGGGAGGCGGGAACACGGATCTAGCGGATTTTACAGATCAACGCGGATTCATGAATCGC
>JBJTQS010000103.1:0-5249 GCA_046075765.1 Bacteroidota bacterium | reverse complement strand
TGGTCTGGATCGGACCAACCTGTCCGTTGAACAGGATCGATTGGTTGTGACCGTTCTGGGTGAACCACTGGTAGAAGGTGGCCCCGGGAACAGGGTTCACACATACAGTTGAGTTCACACCAGGAGCAGCAGCAGTAGGCAATGTCGAGAAGGTCGGAGCCGAAGCAGGACCGCCTGTTGAAACGGTAACGGTGATCGACTGGCAAGCGGTAGTGTTACACAGACCTTCGGCACGCACGAAGTAGGTGGTGGTCACGGTCGGAGCCACAGTTACGGAAGTACCGGTGCCCACCAGGTTGGCAGCGCCACCGCAAGCGGTGCGGTACCATTTCCAAGAAGCTTGCTCACCCAATGAACCGCCGTTCACTGTCAAGGTGATGTTCTCACCTGCGCAGATGTTGTTGAAGTCGCGGTTTGAAGTCACGGAAGTGGCAGCAGTAGAAGGCTCCAACACGGTTACATTGAAGCTGGCCGAAGAAGTGTTTCCATATACATCGGTAGCGGTGTAGGTAACGGTGGTGGTTCCGCTTGGGAAGTTGGTACCTGGCACATGGCTGGCGTTGGTGATCACACCGGCACAGTTGTCGGTGATGGTAGGCAAGGTCCAAGATACGGGGTTACAAGAGGAGATGTTGGCAGGCACGTTGGCGATCGCCGGAGCCGTCACATCGGTAATGGTGATGGTCTGCGAGCAGGTAACAGTGGCACCTTCGGCATCAGTCACCGAGAAGGTGTTCACGGTGGTACCTACAGGGAACAATGAACCTGGAGCCAAACCGGCGGTCTGGATCACATTACCCAAACCAACAGGACAGTTGTCGGTGGCGGTAGGCAGGCTGAAGTTCACGATGGCACCGCAAGCGTTGGCGGCAGCCGTAGTGGAAACGTTGGCAGGACAAACCAATACGGGTGGGATGTTGGCTGCCGTACCCACGGTGATGCTGGCAGTAGTACCGCACAGGTTACCGTCGGAGATGGAGAAGAAGTAGGTTCCGGGAGGCACGCCGGTGAACTGGGCAGGTGAACCGAAGGTCGAGAACAGACCACCATCGGAGATGGAGTAAGATCCGTCACCACCGCTGATACCGATTTCCATGGTACCGTCGGAGTATCCTGGGCAGGTCTCCAAAGTGAATGAAGTGTAATCCACATCAGGGTTGTCGTTCACGGTAAGGAAGTCGAAAGCTTGGAAAGCACATCCAAAGTTATCTGTTACAGTCATGGTGTACTGACCAGCGTTGCTTGCGGTTAATCCGGATACCAACGGGTTCTGATCAGTTGATGAGAAATTGTTTGGACCACTCCAAGCATAAGTCACAGATGTTCCTTGGTTGCTTGAAGAAGATGAACATGTTCCAGTTGTCCAAGTGTAGAGTGTGGTTCCAACGATTCCAGCACCTGCGTTCAGGGTATAAAGTGTAGTGTTGGATTGATTTACGATTTGAATACCTACTTCAGTTGGGAAGGTTCCTGAGCCAACATAATACAAGGAATATGGAGTGCTTCCTGTTAGTACCACTGGAATGCTCAATGTGGATCCGTTGGTAAATGTAGGTCCGAAAGTTGTAACAACTGTTGAGCCTTGGCGCAATTCCATTGTAGCACCGTTCCAACCATCACCATAAGAATCGGTGAGAACAAAGGTGTAGTTACAGGATGTAACAACAGGTGATCCCAATGAGCCAGGGAAACCGAAACCGAAGAACAAGGCGTTTTGGCCTTCGCAATATGGACCGCCATTGAATCCGAACCCACTTGGAGGCGTATTTACATAAACCGTCTTGTTGGCGTTCTTAGTACATCCAGTATTCAAGTCGGTAACCAATACGTTGAAAGTAGAGACTGCAGAAACGTTTTCGGCTGTAGCATCTTCAACAGCGGGATTCGTGAAGGTGCCGCCTGTCCAGCTATATGTTAATGATGGAGCAGGAGGAGGCGTGAAAGCGTACACTTGTCCGTTAGCTGGACGAGTGTTGATTGTAGTAGTCTCAACGGAAGTACTTGCCACAGGATTTGCAGAACTATTGTTCAATGAAATGAATTTGTTGGCTGCAGCACCGGCCAAACCAATAGAAGCTGATTCGCTTACGCCAGTCAAACTTCCAGATTCTTGACGGTAAATGAATTCGATTTTACCGTTGGCTTCATAGAGTTTCAATTGGAATGAAATGGTAGCTGCTGAAGCAGTGTAGTACCATTCCCAATTCAACCATTCAACAGTTAACACGCGGTTACCAGGTGCACCGGTAGTAATGTATTTGGCTGTTCCGCTTGCACCATCCACGTCGTCCCAAAGTGGAGCAATGATTGGTCTTGGAGTTCCTGTTGCTAGGTTATTTGTAATACTTGAGTTGGCGGCATTCAAATCGATATATCCGTTGGAAGATGCCCAGAATTGGGTATAGTTTACGCCTTCATATTGGAAGGCAAATCCGATTGGTAAACTACCGGATGCGGCATCGTCAACTTGAATGGCTGTGATTGGTGTTCCACCAACCAAAGGTGTGAAGGTTCCGGAAGAAGCACTGAAAGAATAATCCGTAATGGAACCGGCAATACCTGCACTGAGGTTGAGCGGTACATTGCTGCCTGGACAAACACTGTTGTTTGGGGTAGTGATTGAAGCTTGCAACAAGTTTGGAGTACCTACTACCTCAACAGTTGACAAAGCACCGCATTGGTCGTTTGAATCAAATGCGTAAACAGCGTAAACGTTGGTTCCCAAAGGAGGGTTAGCAATGACAGATGTGCCGGAAGCTGTGAATCCTGTTGGGTTAGAGCTCCAAGAGTAAGTGTAGTTGGTGTTCGAGCTTGCTACAGAAAGCGTAACTGGGTTGCCTGCGCAAGTGAGGTTATCATCAACAGAAGCAGTAATCGGAGTAGCAGGAGTAACTGTTGCTACAACAGGTGTGCGTGATCCAACACAACCAGTTGAATAAATGATGTTACCATTGAATCGGCGTCCTACGTTGTTACCTCCGAACTCAGAGCACAATCCATCTCCCAGCTCAACAGTCATGTCTGCGTTAGAAACGAACACAGGAGGGGTGATGTTAGTATAGTTTACTGGTGCAAATAGGTAAATAGCATATTGAGTGCCTGCGTTCAGGTTGATTGGGGTCGTTAAGTTAACAGTAGTTGGGGTATTGGCTCCAGCAGCTGTGACATTCACAGTTTCATGTAAAGTCCAAACACCAGGAGTTGCTTGGTTGCCAACATAGGTACCCGTACGATAATAAACCTTAACAGGTGTTGAGGAACCGGTTGCAACTGATAAGTTCATCGTGAATCCACTAACGGCAACACTAAGGTTAGGGGTAACATTGAACATATTTCCACCGCTACATCCGTTTCCACCTGCCATCGCACCTAATTCCAACGAAGTTGTTCCACCAGCACCGGTAGATGCCGCAGCATAGTAGGTGGTTGTTTGAGTGATCAACGGAGTGGTAAAGCTGCTAGTCAATGCAGAGGGAACATTGGTGGTTGAATTCGCGAACCAAACTGTGTTGTATGGAGAAGCATTAGCAGCAAGTGTTAATGTCCCAGCTCCGCAGCGTGTTGCTGGTGTAGTAGAAGCCAGCTGTGGGTTGTTCACATTGATGGTGATCAGGTTGGAAGTGGATGTCAAAGCCTCGCAAGTATAAACCGCCTGGTACCAAGTATTCTGGTTCAACAGTGATGGCGACTGGTAGGTAGTTGCACCATTACCAACGTTGGTCCATGGACCGGTAGAACTTACACTGGAAGTCTGCCATTGGATGAACCCGCCGGTAGAGCCATTCAATGAAATTGTAGGTGCAGGGCTGGAAGCACAATGGTTTGGCAAAGAACCAACAGCTGTACCACCGTTGAAGGCTTTGGTAACTGTAACGGGATCCCAAGCTTCATTAGAAATGTCTCCATCATTCAAAACGCTGGCTGAAACGGCGAAAGTGTAGTTGCCAAGCACAGACATGTTGAATGTGCCAGGCATTAATACATCCAAGTTTGTGTTAACAGCCAAAGTACCTGTGTTTATGGTAGTGGTGAAATTGGCGTTTGTTGGACCAGAGACATTTACAGTAATAGTAGCAGGGTTAACACTGAAATCCAAAGGTTGGGTACCGAAGTTGCGTACCCTTGCAGTAACCGTTTGCTGCGTGGTATGACATTGTCCGTTTACTGGGTTCACGATACCATAAGCGCCCAAATCGGTAGGCGACAAGGTGAATTCGTATGCTCCCACATCAGGAGTTGTCAATGAACGTGAAATGTTGTTGATATCGGTTGTGATTCCAAGTGGAGCTCCTGTATTGTCAACAGATGTTGAAGTAGGCTTGTAGTTGAATGTTGTGGCATCCAAGAACACAGGGTCTGCGCTTGTAGAGTTGGCATCATAACCTAGGCCTGTGCCACCTTGCCAGTTGGCCAAGGTTTGTAGTCCAGCCAAGTAATAACCATAATAGTGCGTTCCGAAGAAGTTTGGTCCCAGGTTTACATTGTTGTAGTTACTGGTTCTTCCAACTGCATTCAAATAATACAAACCATAAGCGAAGGCATTACCTCCACGGCTGATGGAGATGTTGTTGTTGCGGAAATCCATTCCACCAACAGTACCGGATGAGTAAATTCCATATACGGTACCAGCGGTAGCAGGTAGGTAATCCAAGGAGATGGTATTGTGGTAAACTTTGATGTAGTCGGCTCCAGTTAAGTACATGGCATAGAAAGAACCGTTACTTGCTACATCAGAAACTACGTTATTGTAGATTCTGTTTTCATTTCCTATCGTACCGTCGGCAGTAATATAAATCGCATAACCAGTACTGGTGTTTGTTGAAGAAACTCCACCAAAAGGGTTGCGGATTTTGTTGCGTTCGAACAATACTCCCAAAGAACCAGTTGCAGCATATATTCCGTAGAAAGTGCTGGAGTTATTGCGTGTTGGTCTCTCTATGGTACTGCCTCTAACGATTAGGCCACTGTTGTACAAAGTGTAAACACCATAGAAATAGAAATCACGCATGTTGCAGTTCACAATCTGGTTTCCAGTAGAGTTCAGAGCGGAGTTACCTACAATACAAGTATTGTAGTAACCACCGTTCATGGTACAACCGATAACTTGGTTGTTGTTGCCGGCAGGCCCAGAAGTGGTTGCACTGGTTTGTGATCCACTGATTGAGAATGGAACATGTAAGCTGCTAGTTCCGTTGGCCGGACAATTGAAAGTACAATTGGTAAAAATGTTATTATCGGCCTGGTTCCAC
>JBJTQS010000102.1:0-3067 GCA_046075765.1 Bacteroidota bacterium | reverse complement strand
CATGGAGTCCTTCTGCTTATTTCACCACAACGGCATGTCCTGCTCCATGCCCTGCCCCATCCGGTTTAACCGCCACCAATCTTACGGCTAATAGTGCTACACTTTCGTGGACAGCCGTTACTGGAGCACCAAACTATACGGTACGCCGCCGTGCTGTTGGAACCACCACTTGGAGCTATTTGAATTCTACATCCACCAGTGTATTGGTAGGAAACCTTGCTTGTGGTGTTACTTACGAATGGCAGGTACGAGCCAATTGCACCACAGGCAGCAACACCAATGTAAACCCGTATTCCGCTACCAGTACCTTCGCCACAACCGCTTGCCCAACCACATGTCCGGCACCTGCACAATTGTTTACTTCAAACATCAACAATACCGGTGCTCAATTAAACTGGTCAACCACCAACGTGCCGCAATACCGCGTGCGCTATAGGGTGAATATCGCAGGTTCGGTGTGGACTTATGTGTTGACTTCGAATACCAATATCGTGGTGAGTGGTTTGGCTTCTGCTACACAGTACGTATGGCAAGTGCAAAGCATTTGTTCCAATACCTCAAGTACCGCAAACGTTCCTTGGTCTGTACTGTCGTATTTTACCACCACCTCTCCCAATGTAAACTGTCCTGCACCTACTTCCATCACGTTTACACCCGGAACATCGCCCGGTAGTGTGTTGCTGACTTGGCCCATAGTGAGTGGCGCTGCATCACATACCATTCGTTACCGTCCGGCAAACACTGCATCATGGTCGCAGGCGGGCACCACCAACAACTTTATTACTATCAACAACCTATTGCCTGGTACGGCGTATGAATTCCAGATCAACTCGGTGTGCTTAACATCCAATGGAAGCACGGTTACCAGCAATTGGTCGCCCTCGTATTTCTTCACCACGCCGTTGCTGTTATCGGTGTATCCGAACCCGGCAGATCGTGCTGTTACAGTTGAATGGATGAGCGAAACGGATGGTGTCGTCAAGATTTCAATATATGACATATTCGGACAGAGCAAGCGTACGATGGATTGGATAGCCGTTGCCGGATTGAACCGTTTGGAGTTTGCGGTTTACGACCTACCTGAAGGTTGGTACTCGGTTACGGTTGCCACCGAAAACCAAACGCAAACGGTTCGTTTGCTGGTGAACAGGCCCTGAGTCTAAAGGCAACGAACAGTAAATCAAAAGCGCCATGAATTCATCACGGCGCTTTTGTTTTTATCGGGAGATCACTACTTTGGTCGCATATGGCAAAAGCTAAAATAACCAAACCCGTTTCCAAGGATTTTCACACTTGGTGGATGGCAGCGATCGTTGCAGTCACATTTATCTTGTATGCAGGATCCCTCAAAAACGAGCTGCTCACGTTCGACGACAACGATTACTTCGCATACAAGGAGGTTCGGGAGCTTTCGTGGAGTGGCATAGGCCACATATTTACCAATCATCATCTGATCATGTACCAGCCTTTGCCGGTACTTTCATTTGCCATTCAACACCACTTTTCTGGAACCAATGGCTATTCATATCATTTGGTGAATCTGTTGTTGCATCTGCTCTGTGTTTTCGCCGTGTGCGGATTTGTCAAACGATTAACACCGAATTTGTGGATGCCGATTGTAGTAGCAGGATTATTTGCCATCCATCCGATGAATGTGGAGCCGGTGGCCTGGATGTCGGCTCGCAGCAGTATGATGTATGCATTGTTTTACCTGCTTGCGCTGATGAGTTATGTCGATTATTTGAAGTCGGATAGGATAAACAGGCTTTGGCTGACCGGTCTGTTTTTCATCATAGCACTCTTCTGCAAAGTGCAAGCCATCACGCTGCCTCTCGCTTTGCTGTTGTTGGATTATTATTTCGGCAGAAGGGTTTTCGAAAAATCCAATCTGCTTGTAAAAGCACCGTTTGTTTTGCTGAGTGCTTTATTCGGGTTTATCGCGGTGTCCGACTCTGCTACGCAAAGCAATCTCACAGATGGCATGCTTGCTAACTACAACTGGCTTCATGTTCCATTCTTAGTATCATGGTCATTTTGTTTTTACATGTTCAAGCTCTTCCTGCCGGTTCAGCTCTGCGGCATTTATACCTATCCCGTCCTGGAAAATGGGTTGCTCCCGTGGGCTTATTATGCTTCGATGTTGCCGTTTGTGGGATTAGCATGGTTGCTTTGGCGAAATCGCCACGACAAGCAAGTGCTTTTTGCTGCTGGCTTTTTCTTGCTCACCATCATCATCAACATCCAGTTGATTCCTTCCAGGTTATTCATAGTTGCCGATCGTTATGCTTACATACCGTATATCGGATTATTCATGTTGTTGTACTTTGTATTCACCTCTGATAGGATGCGCTACCGAACCAAAGCAGTGTTGCCGTATATATTGGCAGTGTTCGTGCTCTTCTTCTCCGTGACTACCTATGCCCGATCACAAAAGTGGTCTTCGGATATTCCTTTCCTTACAGACATCATTGAGAAGAATGAAGGGGCGCCATACATTTACCGTGCCTATGGCAATCGCGCGGTTAAGCTACAATCGCTATCGCGTTTCGAAGAAGCCTTGGCCGATTACACCAAGGCTATCGAGCTGTATGGCAGCGATGGCAAAACCTATTTCAATCGATCCAAGGTTTACATGGCACTCAATAGGAACCGCGAGGCGCTGACCGATCTTGATAGCGCTGCAGTTAGGGATTCTACGCAGGCGGCTCTTTATTCTCTACGCAGTCAAGTGCAGCTGCTGCTAAGCGACACAGCTGCATGCATCCGTGATTCGGAAAAGACACTACAGATCGATTCACTCGACTTTGACGCTTTGAACACATTGGCCACGGTGGCATTCTCGCGTGCCGACTATGTAAATTGCCGCATGTACCTCGACAAGGCCATAGGTGCTAATCCAAAATTCTCCATAGCCATCAAGAACCGTGGTGTGCTCTTTTTACAGTTGGGAATGAAAAGCGAAGCTTGTGCCGATTTTCAAAACGCATCGTATATGGGCAATGCCGATGCACAGGGTTTGCAGGCGCAGTATTGTAGGTAAGGGGAATCAGTTGCAGTGGCAGCTTGC
>JBJTQS010000101.1:0-10682 GCA_046075765.1 Bacteroidota bacterium | reverse complement strand
CAGTTTTGATGTCCATGCCAAAAGCAACCATCCACAATCAACACACATCCATATTTGGGAGAAACCAAATCCGGCTTGCCGGGCAAATCCTTTACATGCAGCCGATACCTGAAACCACGGGAAAAGAGCTCTCGACGAACCAACATTTCGGGCCCAGTATGCTTTCCACGAATTCGGCTCATGATTTCACTTCGCTTGGATTTGGAAAAAATGTCGGCCATGAGCCTAAAAATACCATTTTCTCTTCGTTTTGTTCAATATAAATGGGGGTCAAAAGCAATTATTGTCTGATATGTTCTATTTTTTTTAATTTGCAGACATGAAACATCTCATAGCCCTCCTAACTATCCTGGTATTTTCTGGAAGTCAGCATGTTTTAGCACAATGCACCACTACCAATGCCACCAGTTGCGCCTGCGCTACTCCCGGTGCCACCAATTGTGATTTATTGCCAGATATCATCACGGCTCTTCCTCCATTGTTGGTGCAAGGTAACAACGGCGTAATCGAATACGCACAAGTTGGAAACGGAGCGAACAACGGGCGCCTTCGTGTGTCAGTATCTTCTCCCAATATCGGACATGGTCCGCTCGAGATACGAGCAACCAACACCTTCATCTGTGGAACGGATACGTTCGTTGGAACCGCGCCTGCAACATGCCCTAATACAGGGTTGCCTCCTCGCACATTGGTGGTTCAGCGCGTGTATCAAAAGAGCGGCAACACGATGAACTACTACGACCGCCATGCGGGCTCTATGACCTACCATCCTACACACGGCCACATGCACGTTGACGAGTGGGGCTCATACTCGCTACGCACCATGAGCAACGATCCCGATCCGATGAATTGGCCCATTGTTGGTGAGGGTGCGAAACTGGCGTTTTGCCTTATGGACTACGGCTCTTGCTCTACCTACAACGGCCACTGTGTTGATTCGCTCGGTAATACTTTGGTGAATTCGAACTTCCCCAATTACGGATTAGGTGGTGGAAATTACGGATGCTCACTTACCATGCAAGGGATCTCATCCGGTTTTACAGATATCTATTACCAGTACCTCGACGGCATGTACCTCGACATCCCTCCCGGAACTTGCAACGGTCAATATTACATAGTGGTGAAATTAGATCCGAATGAATTCTTCCTCGAGGAGAATGAAAATAACAATGTGTTGGTAGTGCCATATACACTTACCAAACAAGCCGGCACGGTGCCAACCATTATTCCATCCGGAAACACTGCACTTTGTCCGGGCGAATCCGTTACGCTGACCTCCAGTGCAGCACCAAACTACCTTTGGAGCAACGGCGCCACTACGCAATCCATCACTGTTCCTTACTCAGCATTGGGAAGCTATACGGTTACAACCGATGTGAACACCACATGCCCTGGAACATCGGCACCAATGAATGTTACCGCAAATTTCATTCCCGTACAAATCTCATCGTCATCCAATGGAGTCTGCGCCGGCGGCTCCGTTACCCTAACATCGCAAATTGGATCTATACAAACCGGTTACTCGCAGGTTTCATTCACCAACACGAACGATTACAGCATTCCAGATAACAACGCTACGGGTGTTCAGTCGCCGATCACCGTCAGCAACATCAATCCTGCAAGCCTTACTCCCGGTACGGTGGTTTCCGTTTCACTCGACATTACCCATACCTACACGGGGGATTTGATGGTGGAGCTGGTTGCTCCTTCCGGAAATAAAGTCAAGTTAAGCAATCGCAGAGGCGGTGCCGGTGACAATTTCACCGGTACAACCTTCAACAGCTTGTCTGCAACACCAATTGCAAATGGTGTGGCTCCGTTCACTGGCACTTTCACGCCCGACGAAAGTTTCAACCTGTTAACAGGAAACATCAACGGCGTATGGAACCTCAAAGTGACCGACTTGGCTGGTGTAGATACCGGATCCATCAACAACTGGACCCTCAACTTGAATAACCTGATTCCTGCCCAACTGAATTATGCTTGGAGCACATCCCCTGGTGGTGTTTTCTCCACGAACCCATCAGTTACTGTTACTCCGAGCGGCAGTGCAGCATACACACTCGTTGTAAGCAACCCCCTCAACGGCTGCAGCACAACAATAAACCACAACTTGACCGTTTACCCCAATCCTACAGCATCTTTCTTCCCCATGCCTATAGCATGTACCAATGTGGCCAGTATGCCGCTTAATGCGGGATGGCCCAGCGGTGGCACTTACTCTGGACCCGGCGTAACGAATAACTTGTTTTATCCCGTTTTGGCAGGTGTAGGATCTCACACCCTAACCTACAACTATACCGACGCTAATGGATGCAGTGATGTGGCCACGCAAACGGTGCAAGTACAACAAACACCCGCAAGTCCTACAACGATGTACGGAAAGACCTTGGTTTGCCTCAACTCCACTCAAAACTATTCCGTGCCTTTGGATCCGAACGCTACTTCATATGCCTGGGTGGTGCCTTCCGGTGTTCAAATCATGAGCGGACAAGGAACCAATTCCATACAGGTTGCTTTTGGCAACAATTACCAAACAGCCAATATGTGTGTTTACGCTACTAATAACTGCGGATCCTCTACATCCTACTGCGTATCCCTGCAAAGGCAAAGCAACAGGTATTGCGCTGTTAAAATCCCAACCAGCAACCCACTACGCGATGAGACTTCTCCTGCGGCAGTAGCACAATTATCCATCAGTCCCAACCCAGCGTCCGACTTTTCGGAGGTTGAACTCATCGGATTCCCCGAGGGAGATTACCGTTTGTTTGTGACTGATGTTTTGGGTAAGGAAGTTATTGCTTCAATCGTTTCCTTGGATGGCGATGCAACAAAACTGCCTTTAGACATCTCCATGCTGAACAGCGGTGTTTATTTAGTTCACCTTACGGGGATGGATTTGCATCAGCAAATCAAGCTGGTGAAAGAGTGAGTGGTGGGAGAAGTGACAAGTGATAAGTTATAAGTGACAAGGCGCAGTGGCTAAGAGTGAACTTGTTACTTGTTACTTGCCACTTTAATGAGGCGGTTATTTGCGCTCTTTGCGTATTACTTAGCGCCCTTAGCGTGAAACATGTAGAAAATTCTTTGAGACAATAGGCCGCGAGGATAACTTGTTACTTTTCACCCTACGTCCGATAACTATCGGACCGATAACTATCGGACCGATAGTTATCGGACAGGCTCAGGGCGGCGCTTGTCACTAAAATACCACTCGTCGACTCCCGGCAATTAACTACTTTCGCAGCCGTTTTGAACATCAAAAAACATGAAAAAAACCCTACTCCTATCCCTATTGGCCATCTTCCAATTGACGGCCACTCAATCCAGTCATGCTCAAAAAGTAAACCGTTGTGGTGTTGTTGAGCACGAGCAATGGCTGCAAAACCAGAACCCGAAACGCGCATCACAACGCGAACGATTCGACCAAGTGGTAAATGAATATGCAGACCGCCTAATTTCATCCAAAACAACCATGCCGAATATCACCATTCCGGTAGTGGTACACTTGGTTTACAAAACCAACGCGCAAAACATCAGCGATGCACAAATTCTCTCGCAAATAGATGTGCTAAACCAGGATTTTAATCGTTTGAACCCCGACACAGCAAATACGCCTGCCCCCTTCAAACCAATTGCCGGCATCGCCAACATTACTTTTTGCTTAGCAACCGTTGATCCAGCCGGAAATCCAACCACCGGTATCGAGCGCCGCTTAACTACCGTGAATTCTTTTAATACCAACGATGCGGTAAAGGCTTTTTCCACGGGAGGATTGGATGCCTGGGATCCAAGCCAATACTTCAACATATGGGTGTGCAATTTGGGTGGTGGACTTTTAGGTTATGCAGAGTTCCCTACCAACCAGTTGTCTAATACCTATGGCGTAGTAATCGGTTACAACTATTTCGGAAACATCGGAACACTTTCCCCTCCATACGACCTTGGTCGAACCGCAACACATGAAGTTGGACACTGCTTTAACCTATTTCACATTTGGGGTGATGATGGCACGGGGTGTACCGGAAGCGACCAATGCGCCGACACGCCGAATCAGGCTGATGAGAATTATACGTGTCCCGGTTTCCCCTCTATTTCCTGCAACAATGGACCTAATGGCGACATGTGGATGAATTACATGGATTACTCGGATGATGCCTGTATGAATATGTTTTCTGCCGGACAGGTGGCACGCATGCTTGCAGTGGTTAACAACGGTCCTTATTCAAACCTACAGAACTCCGCGGCGTGCGGCTCAAGCAACCTGTTGGCTCTGGATGCCCGCATGATGGGTGTCGATTTCCCAACAGGGAATATTTGCAGTGGCACCATCACCCCCGTTATTCAACTCAAAAACCAAGGAGCCGACACATTAACCAGTGTTTTGATCACCTACAACATTGATAACGGAACTCCTCAAACATTCAACTGGACGGGTTCTTTGGCCAGTTTGGCTACAACCACCATCACGCTTCCGACTATCACAACCGGTGGAGGTGCTCATACATTCTATGCTGCCAGCTCGTTGCCCAACAACAATCCCGACCAAGATCCTTCCAACGACAATACCTCATCTAACTTTACAGTTGTGGGTGTTGGTCAGCCTGTACCTTTTGTAGAAGGATTTGAAGCCACATTCCCGAATACCGGTGCCGTGTTGAATAATCCAGATGCCAGTTTCACTTGGGAACAAACCAGTGCAGCTGCGCATACCGGAACGCAGTCCATTTACATCAATAACTACGACTATGCTTCCAATGGTGAAATCGATGAATACATATTGCCTAACCTTGATTTGACTGCTGTAGGTTCTCCAAAACTTTCCTTCTGGGTAGCATATCGTCTTTACACCAACCCTACAGCCAATCCGAATTATTCGGATACGTTGGAAGTATTGGTTTCTACCGACTGCGGTCAAACATTCACCAGCGCATACAAGAAATTCTCAACGGCCTTGGTAACCACACCTGCACCATTTTACACTACGGCTGCATTTGTACCAACGGCTTCGCAGTGGCGCCGCGACTCCATCGATCTGGCTCCTTATGCATCATTCAACAATGTGGTGGTGAAATTCCGTTCGATCACCGACTATGAAAACAACTTGTATTTGGATGACATCAATATCGATGGTACAACAGGGCTTTCCTCTCAGCCATCACTTGCAGCAGTGAGCATCTACCCGAATCCCGCAAACAATTACCTGAATATCGATTTAACTAGTATCAGCTCTGATCGCAATATTGGAATTCGAATCGTGGATATGACTGGCAAAACCGTTCATGCAACATCCAATAACACGGGCGGACAACTGCTCCGCGTAGAAACATCCAACATCAGCTCTGGCCTATATGTGGTTGAATTAAGCGGAATGGATGGTGTAGTTCGCATGCCTTTCACCAAGAAATAACACATATAAAGACTGGACAAATCCACTATAAAACAGGACATTATGGCCCGTTTACTTATTTGAGTTGATTGTCTTGTTCGTTTAAACTGATTTTTATACCTTCGCTACCCTTCAATCAAAAATCCCTATCAAATGAAAAAAATCATCGCCATGATGGCTATCGCAGCTGTCGCTTTCGTATCCTGCAGCAAGGATGAATCTTCAGAGCCAGCTCCAGCTCCAGGACTAACTGTTGAGCGTGTAATACGCCCATTCTTCGTTGACTATACCGCCACCTGGTGCGGTCCTTGCGGACAATATGGTGGACCAGCTTTCGACGCAGTTTTGGATGCCGGCAAAGAAGGTACACTTTTAACCGCAATGAAAGCTTATTCAACCTCTTCTACTGCAGGAATGGGGCATCCCATTTACTCGCAAATGACATCAGCATTCGGCGTTTCTGGTATCCCTGATTTCTGGGTAAACAACACGTCTCCCAGCACAAACACCAACAGTGTCATCACCGCTGCTACAAACATTCAAGTTGATACCGCCAGCATCGTTGCAGGTGTTGCCTTGAAAAAGGGTATCGTTGGTGACTCTATGCAAGTTACCACCAAAGTGAAATTCTTCAAGGATGGTGATGCGGGTGCAGATTACAGCCTCGCTGTTTATCTTGTAGAAGACGATATTACCGGTTACCAACTGGTTGGAAGCACTGCAAATAACAATTACCTACACCGCAATGTGCTTCGTGGAGCTGCAGCTACTTCGTACTATGGTACATCGTTGAATAGTGGTGCTGCAGTAACTGCTGACACCGAATTCAACAACACGTATAAAATAGCACTGAATCCATCTTGGAACACTGCCAACCTGAAGGCCATTGCAGTAATTTGGAAAAACGGTGCAACCCCTTATCGCGTTATCAACTCTAACGTGGCCAAGTAACACCAGCGAAGCACGAAACTTTAAAAGCCAACCGCTACCGCGGTTGGCTTTTTTAATTTGATACGTTATCCTGCGACTAGCTGTTCGCTCCACGTTCCACCATCTCCATGACCATTTCCTCGGTAAGTGGCTTGGAATAGAATCCCTTTACTACAGAATAGGTCTTTGCCCTATCCATATCGCGATGATCAAGGGAGGAAGACAAAACATAAACAGCCAACCCAAATTGATCAAACACCTCGCTCTTGGTCAATTCATCCAAAAAATCAAAACCATTCATCCCCGGCATGCGGATATCCAACAAAATAATATCAGGCATCAATTGTGGATCATAAGTGGCTTTCGTTATATACTCCAATGCCTCGATGCCCGAATTGTATGATTGGTGCTGATAATTCTTGTTTACCAATTGGATTACTTCTGCATTCAGGTAGTTGAAAATATCTTCATCATCTACCAATAAGAACTTTTTCATATCCAATCTGCTAATTGTTTGAAACTGGTATGTGAATAATTACTGTTGTTCCATTTTGAAGTACCGAATCCAAATGGATTCGTCCTTTCATTTTCTGTATGATTTCCTTGCATATGTACAATCCCAATCCACTACCGGTGCTGGATTTGGATGCCCGATAAAACATGTCGAATACTTTGGAAAGGCTGTCCGTGGCAATGCCCTCGCCATTATCCTTGATGTTCATAACCAAACAATCATCCTCGATTTTTGATTCTATCACAACATGGGGGTTGTCAATGTCTCTGCGCAAATACTTTACTGCGTTGCCAATGATGTTTTTCAAAACAGTATTCAAACGGCTTTGGTCGGTTTTAATATGGAAGGTTTCCTCGCTCAAATCATACTTGAAAATGAAGTTCTGAGGAGCTGCGTATTTCAAATCCGTACAGATATCCGTCACCATTTTATTTAAATCAACTGCCTCATTGGAAAGACTGAGTCGTGAGTTGCGGGAGTAGTCCAATATCTCCTGGATGGTTTCATCCAATCGGTTGACTGCGCTTTCCGCCGTATGTAACAAGCCAGACGCCTTTTCATCCAAAACAGATTTTTTGAACACCAGATTCAAAATGCCTTTTATTGAAAGCAATGGCGACCTCAAATCATGGGAAATGCTGTACACGAAGCTGTCAAGTTCTGAATTGATCTTCCTCAACTCCTCGTTTTTCAATACGAGACTCTTGCGGGCTAATTCGCGCTCATATGCATTTCCAATGATTCCAGATACCGCCCGAAGCAACTCCAAGTCCGATTTTTTCCAGTGCTTGTATTTCACACACTCATCAAAACCGATGAATCCGAAATTCTCACCGTTTACATAAATGGGATATACCAAAATGGATTTGATCTCTTGTGGCTCCAGAATTTCACGAACGTCGGCCGGAAACTCGCTGATGTTTTCTGAGAAAATAATACCTTTCTCCCTTAAGGTAACTTCCCAATAGGGAACAACTTCGTAAGGTACATATTTGAGGTTGTTTATTTGCGGCTCTATTTCCGTATTACAAACCTCAAACGTGTTTGAGCACGCCAAACCATTGTCCACATTCTCGAAAATATAAATACGGCTGACTTGAGTATGGTGTAACAAGGCCTCCAAAACCAATTGTATACTTCTTTCAAACTCGATGTATTTGTTTAAGTCCAGTGCGATCTCCGACAAAAGCTCCTGCTGCCTCAAATTATACAGCAGCTCTTCTTCGCTTTTCTCGGCATAAGATATGTCCTTTTGGATGGCAATGAATCCAACATACCTCCCTTGTTCATCTTTCACCGGGGGAATCTGTAGTTCCACCAAAAAGGCCTCACCGTTCTTGCGGTAGTTGATAATATCAACCTGCACATACTCCTTTTTGTTAAGGGCAGTCGACATCTGCTCAAGCGTGTCAAGACTTGAATCGGGGCCTTGCAAGAAGTCCTTGGGCTTTTTACCGATTACTTCATTCATCGGATAGCCAGTCATGGCTTCGAAGGATTTATTCACCCAAACAATCTTTCCCGTTTCATCGGCAATCACGGATGCGTTTTTCATATGCTCCGCAACTTGTATGAAAAACGCGTAAGCGCTATTGTGCCGGATTGATTCCATGGATTTATCGTAATTGCTTTGATTCATTTTAATCCTATCACTTAAGCGGATTCATATAAAAGTTCATAGCTGTAATCAAACAAGAAGATGATCGGATTTTTAACAAGCTGCCACATCTGTTTATTCAAAGATTTAAACTAACACCCTGCTTTCTAAATAAGATAACAGAATCGGCTTTTGTGTAGGTAAAATTAGACGTAAGCGCCCATATTCCGTCATGTTAGCTTCATATTAATTGTGGTGACGCTACAGGTAATTTACAATTGACAAACCAACAAGTCAAGACGGGCCTACTTATAAACGATTATATGCTTGACTTTCAACTTCTTGCTCTTGGCACATCTCTTCAGAAAACCCAGGCCATTACATAGCCAGCCGTGCGTAAATTAAACGTTTAAATTTTGTATGGCACGGAGCACCATTCATGTTCCAAGCTATTTTTGTGGCTCCACTTTTCATTTTGGCTTTTCATGAAATTCCTTAAAATGCTTTTTGCCCCGGTTTTCCTCTCCTCGTTCGTAAATGCACAGTCGCTCTTGATATCAGAAATCATGGCCGATCCAACTCCAGTAGCGGGACTGCCTGACGCCGAATTTGTGGAGGTTTTCAACCTGGGAACAACGCCTGTTAATCTAAGCGGCTGGATTTTCTTCGACGGTTCTGTGAGAGCATTGCCAAACAAAACCATTCCACCCAACACTTATGGAATCGTTTGTGCTCAAGCAGACAGCTTGCTTTTCGCGTCATATGGTTTGCTTATACCCGTTAGCTCCATTTCACTTACCAACGCAGGCGATAAGATTTCCATTAGAAACGCAACGGGATTTGCTGTTGATTCGGTAACCTACACCGATCAATGGTATGCCGACCCCATAAAAGCACAAGGAGGATTTTCGCTTGAACGGATAGATCAACAGTTGAATTGCCTCTTGCCTTCGAATTGGAAAGCATCCAATTCCATTAACGGAGGAACCCCTGGAATGACGAATAGTGTAAATGGAAGTTTGGTGGATGTCGAGCCTCCAATTTTACTACACGCATATTGTCCCGATTCAACAAACATACAACTC
Organism: Bacteroidota bacterium; assembly: GCA_046075765.1. Taxonomy (GTDB): domain Bacteria; phylum Bacteroidota; class Bacteroidia; order AKYH767-A; family OLB10; genus JALRAP01. The sequence goes on along the minus strand of JBJTQS010000101.1, from coordinate 1,167 downwards.
GTTTTTAACGAGCCGGTGGATATGCCATCATCCAATCTTTCAAATTACATATCCCTTCCAAATCCGATGCAAGTTGTTGCATGGTCGGTTGCAGATGAAACAGCAACCCGCATCAACATCAAAATCACACCACCTGTTTCTAGAGGTAGTGTGTTTAGCTTGTCCATAAATGACATACCTGATTGCTCGGGAAACACAATACAACAAACAGAAAGCATCCCGTTCGGATTGAGTGATTCCATACAAGCGGGCGATATTGTAATCAACGAAATATTATTCAACCCCAAAGAAGACGGGTTCGATTTCATAGAACTATTCAACAATAGCACGCGCATAGCAGATGTGACAGCTCTTGGCCTCGCCTCGGTTTCGCCCGTAACAGGAACGATAGGCGATGTTAAAACCATCTGTTCTTTAGGACGACATCTATACCCCAACGAATATTTGCTAATAACAGAAAACACGGAGGTTGTTTCGACACAATATCCCTCATCATTTCCTTACGATTTCCAAAAATCGGAAGACATCCCGTCAATGAACATAGATGAAGGCATGGTTTCACTTTTGTTTGGAAATACGGAAATCGACCGTGTTTACTATCACGAGGACTACCACTTCGCACTGCTAACCGATCCAAAAGGCATTTCATTGGAAAGGATTCATCCATCTCGTCCATCTATGAATAAAGATTCCTGGCATTCTGCATCTCCCGATTTAGGTGGAGCTTCGCCGGGATTGTTAAACACACAGTATCAAAACCAACAACCAGTTGAAAGTTTGATTTCCCTTTCACCAGAGATATTTTCTCCGGATATGGATGGCCACGACGACTTAGTGACCTTTCAATTGAAAAACGATTCGCCTGGTACTATGGTTAATGTTGCCATACTAAATCAGAACGGAAATTTAGTTTATGAAAACCGAAAGAATCGGCTTGCTGGTGCAACGGATTTTTTCAGCTGGGATGGCATCAACTACAAAGGCGAATTAGCGGACCCTGGAATATATGTGGCGCTATTTGAAATCTTCAATCTTGCAGGAGAGGTAAAAAACGAAAAACTGGTTTTCGTACTGGCTAAAAAGTATTGAAACTGCAGATCGAGTCTCAAGAACCTATGCGTACTGATGTCATGGTCAAAGAGCCCGCCATTGGTTTGTCGTTGAAAA
>JBJTQS010000100.1:0-12390 GCA_046075765.1 Bacteroidota bacterium | reverse complement strand
CACCCACTACCTACCACCTACAGCCCTTGACAATACCAGTCCGCGTTAATCAGCGTGTAACTTTGAAATAATTGTACTTAGCGCCACATTATCGTGAAATGGTTTTTTATGGGGGGAATGATATTCATACTAAATTTCTATTCAACACACTTACAAGTAATCGTTTCACCGTTTCCATTTCTTCTGGTTTGCTTGCAGCAACAAAAAGAGTCAAACTAGCCAATGCTTCATTGCTGATTACGGTTTTGCTTTCGCTTGTGTATAGTATCCCGTTTCGGGATAGGAAAAGTAAAAAACAGGCAGCGGCTATTCTTTTGTTGCCATCCACAAAAGCATGGTTCTTCACGATCAAATAGAGCAACATAGCGGCCTTTTCTTCGATGGATCGGTAAAAATCACCTTCAAGATGTCCTTGCTTGATTTGATGAATAGCACTATCGAAACCGCCATCTTTTATTCTTCCAAAAAATTCCGACCGAATCTCTTTGCGCATCTCGCACACCACAAACTCGTATTCCTTTGTAGTTGGATATTGGGCCTGTTGAACATGCTCTCCGATATCATCCAAGGCATCACGATCGTAATCATCCAAAAGTTGCAATCCTATATTGAAATGTTGTAGCCAATCAAAATTTTGCAATTCACTAACCTTTTCTTCGATTACCCGGCTTAGGATTCTTATGCCATCATGGAGCACTTTTAATTCCTTGTCTTTCTGTGCAAGCCGCCTTTCATTGATTGCCACCCCCTCTACCAAGTAATCCTTCAGTCGCTGTGTGGCCCACTGACGAAATTGGGTTCCTCGCTTAGAATTCACCCGGTAGCCAACGGATAAAATCGCATCCAAATTATAGAACTCGACTTCTCTTCTCACCTGGCGGCCGGACTCTACTTGAACTGTTGCATTTTTTGCAACAGTTGAGTTTCTATCCAACTCGCCTTCTGCGAAAATGTTTCTCATGTGCCTAGATATGACAGACTTATCCTTTACAAACAATCTGGCAATCTGGTTCAGGTTGAGCCAGAATGTCTCGCCCTCAAACTGAACTTCTATTCGAATATTTCCATTTGGATCAGAAAAAATATCCATTTGCTTTATCATTAGCATGTGTTTTAAAATTAGGAGTTGCTATTAGCAACAAAAAGTTAAATTGGAAAACGAATTGTGATACAAGCCCTGTGCCGAAAACCTGTTTTGGATAGTAATTAAACGGTTAATATCAAGCGTAACGCCGTTCTAATGGAGAGCCGCGGAAGAATAGTAGGTGGTAAGTAGTAAGTGGTAAGTAGTAAGTGGTAAGTAGTAAGTAGTAAGTAGTATTACCACCTACCACCCACTACTCATCCATTTTTTCCGACATTTGCCCCAAACACCCCCCTCATGAAAAAAATACTACTTGCTATCTGCATACTGGCTACGGGTAACTCCTTCGCGCAGTGGACCACCAACACACTCCTCAACACCGAAGTGAAAGACTCCGTTGGCTTTGAGGAATCTGTTCCACTTACAGCTACCACCGCCGATGGCCGTACATGGATCAGCTATTTTTCCAGCTATGGGAGTGGCTACGAAATGCGTTTGCAACTCCTCGACACACTCGGTAACCGACTGCTCGGCAACGATGGATTATTGGTGAGCAACCAACCGCAATCAACCGCATTGTTCCGCTACGATCTCAAAGCCGATGCATCAGGCAACGCCATCGTGGCCTTCCAAGACATCCGTTCCAACGGTATCATGCAAGTAGTGGCGTATAAAGTGGACCAAACCGGAAACCAGCTCTGGGGCGCCAACGGAATCCAACTTTTAGATCCTGTTGCAACAGATGGTCTCGGCCCCTCTATCGGTTTCACCAATGCCGGCAATGTATTGATTGCATGGAACAGCTCGGGCAACAACCCCAAGTGGATTTCTATGAAAAAGTTCGACCCAGCCGGAAATCCACTCTGGCCAAATCCAGTGCGCGTCATCGACTCATTATCCAACAAAAAATACTCGCGCCCCACCATGGTTCCCAGCGATGCCGATGGTTGCATCTTGCAATATGTGGAAGAAACCGGCTTCGGTCTCGGCGTATCCAACATCTACGCGAAACGCCTCGATGCAAACGGTGGCATGGTGTGGCCCGCGCCCGTACATGTGTCAACCAAAACCACTTCGTTCTTCTTTTTCATCAAAGCTGTTCCCGATGGCAATGGTGGTTACTTTACCGCTTTCAACACTTCCGACGCAGCTGTTCCATCACTCAATGATGTGTATGTGCAGCATGTGGATGCCAACGGCAATCTTTGGAACACCACAGGCAACAGCGCATGCAATACGCAAGGCATCAACCGCTTTTTCGCCAATGCTCGCCTGGCACCCAATGGCACAGATTTCTGGGTGCTGTTGAAAGCAACAGATGGCAACCAATCGCAATCAGGCGTAACCATTCAGGCATTCAATCTGCAAGGCAACACCCTGCTCACACCTGTCGGCTCCGTAATGGTACCCATCAGTGCTGCGTATGATGATCCGTATGATTTGTCGGTTACCAGTGATGGCGTTATCGCATTCTATTACTCCGGCACCAATCCCAATCAAACGGTTAAAGCGGTGAAATGCGATTTTACGGGTAGTCCGCTTTGGCAAGGGATGCCCGTTAACATCTGCACGCGTGTTGCGGGTAAAGATGATTTGTCGGCTGGCGATTTCCGTAACGGGCAAGTTGTGGCCGTGTGGACCGACAACCGCAATGATTACGGCATCTATGCCCAACAGATCAACAACGATGGCAGCATGGGTAGTCCCTCGGGTGTGCCATTCGTGAATGACATGCAAGTATCCATCTATCCCAACCCCACCAACGATTATCTGATATTGTCGCAAGCGGGCACAACAGAGCTTGCATGGCAACTGCTCGACCTCGCAGGGAAAAGTGTTTTATCTGGCAGGATGCTGCAGCAAGAACGCATCAACTTGCAAAGACTGAATGCAGGCGCATACTTGTTGCAAACGCAACGAGGCGCCAATATATCGCACACACGCGTGGTGAAGTACTAACGGCTTATTCCGCCATCTCCTTCATCGTAGCGGATATCACTTCACCGTAGCTGGTGCCGAAGGTGGTGGCGCACCATTTGATCAGCATTATGCGTTGTTCACCCTTGAGCCACATCATGGCTTTTTGCAGCTCTTTTTTGAACAATACAGGGTCGAAGCTAACCTTGGTCAATATCTCTTTTGAATACTCCAGCATGGCTTTTAATACTATACAAAGCTACCATGCGGCTTAGGGGGTATTGAGTCAAAATAAGCGCGGATATTACATCCACCTTACATCCTTACTGCTCGCTCCAGCGGTAGGCATCCTGGCGCAAGCCAGCCAAGTCAATCACCCGGTCGATCACCGTAGCGGCCAATGCTTCAATAGTTTGGGGGCGACTGTAAAAAGAGGGACTGGCCGGACAAATAATGCCGCCTGCCTCGGTAACCGCCTTCATATTGTTGATGTGGATGAGGTTGATGGGGGTATCGCGGGTAACGAGTATCAGCTTGCGGCGCTCCTTCAATACCACATCCGCAGCACGCGTCATCAGGTCATTGGAGATACCGGTCGCTATCCGCGCAAGCGTGCCCATAGAGCATGGACAAACAATCATGGTTCCGTACCGGGCGCTGCCGCTGGCGAAGGGCGCCATAAAATCATCTTTACCGTAAAAGCGGAATGGATATTTCGAATAATCATCGTTACCCAATTCATATTTCCATACATCCTTCGCATTATCCGACATCACCACGCCAACGGCTTCGATTTGATTCGAAAGCGCATGCAGCTTATCGAACAACACCTTCGCATAAATGGCACCGCTCGCGCCGCCAACTCCAACTACTATCTTGTGTTTATCGCTCATGGTGCTTCAGCTTTGTTGAATCGGTATTGCAAGGCAAATAGCAACACGGTGTTGTATTGGCCTCGGTTCCATTGGTAGGTTTGTCCAGACAAGTGTGGGCGTATGGGCAGCAAGGAAGTCTCGAACCTGCTCACCACCGAAAAATTGTTGGCAAACCGGTATTGAATACCGCCTCCGGCGCCAACTTCTATGCGGTCGAATGGTCGAGGCTCGTTCCAATAAAAAGGGCCGTTCTCGTCTTCTTCTTTAGAGGATACCAATGCCCCTATGATGGGTCCTGCTTCCAACGCGATGCGATCATTGTGCTTGTATTGCAACAGCAGCGGAAACTCGAAATAATTCAAGCGCAGCAGGTATTCGGTGTAATCTTCATTATCGGGGTCGGACGCTTTGCGGCTACCTTTCTGCACAAAAAGGATCTCCAGGTTCAGGTCTATTTTTTTCCCTACGGGGATGCCTACTACGCCGCCCACTAAGCCACCCATTTGATCGTACCCACTCAGATTGTCGCCCGATACTTGCGTGGCTGATATGCCGCCTTTCACAGCCGCATGGAAGCTCTGTGCGCTAGCAGACAGCGGCAGAAGTAAAAAGAGGGGAATGAGGTAAGACAGTCGCATGGTTGCTTCTACAACAACCTGACTACTCCAGATGTTTTTGTTCTACCTGGATGATTTCCTTGGTGGCATCGTTGTACAGGAATACCACCAGCGACATGTGCTTGGCATCCCAACCGGTGTTGAGGGTATTGCTGTAGTTGCGAATAGCGGTTTCGCCGGCTATTGTATTGGTGATGGTTTCGCCGTAGGTTCCGTTCATAGAACCACGCAACACCTCGCGATGAACGTAGTTTTCAACATCGGACGGGCTGGCATCATAGTCCTTCTGCCACTTCACAATGCTGTCTTCAACCAAATATACTGAGAGCTTGTATGCGCCAACCAAGTCGCTGGCGAAATCCAACTGCACTTGCGCATCCAACTGGCGCGTGGTGGTATCGTAATCTGCGGTAACATCGATTCGCACTGGTAAAGGTTCGGTGGAGTTGAGAATGTTGGCTACCTCGGCACCCCAAGCGGTGTAAGGAACAATGAAGCTTCCATTCAACTTCTTTCGGTTTACCATGCCATTGGGGTTACCGGCTTGCGATATGCCGAAATCGTTATCGAGTGTGGTGCTTTCGGTACACTTGAAGTCATAAGTGTAGGGCGGTATGTTGGTGCTGGCAAAAAATCCGGCATGTATGGATAATATGATCAGGCGATCGCCATACGTTTGCTTCAAATCATAAACAGAACGGGTGGCACGCGGACAGAATCCACATTTGTGACCGGTGAAATCCTCTACCAACACATTGCGCTCTCCTGCCGGAACCACTACCGGGATCTTGTAAGGAGCAGTAATCTTGTCACATGCGTTGAATGCGATGGTTAATCCGACGGCGGATAGGATGGCGAATATCTTTTTCATGTTCATTTTTTAGAATGAGCTGGTGATGGAGATGGAGAATCCGTTTGATGCGGGTACATTACGGCATACACCACCAACGCACAACAGGCCTTGTCGTTGTTTGCCGTAAGCCAATGCTACGCGGTTGGCGCCTCGGGTATAACCCATGGAGCCGTTCCAGTAGTGGATACGTTTGGCAGAATCTTCGTTTCCGTAATTGTATTCGTCGAAAAACGCAAAGAACCAATTGGGCGATATAGAATACTCTAACAATCCCAAGGCCCAATTGCCGCGGTCAGACACCGTGTAAAGATGTTGCAGCTCGGCACGCACACTATGCGTTTTGCTGATCTTGTATTGGAACTCTGCAATTGCAGTGTGCGCAGTCACGGTATCTTTGCCATCGCCTGTGAGGTTCTGGTCGTAAACGGTGTAGATGTAATTCAAGATCACCTTCAGGTCTTTGTTTACTTTCTTCTGCATCTCAAACGATATCTCTTCGAAATACCTGGAAGCAGCAAAATCGGTGAACAGGTTAGACCATGTTTCGGTTACATTGGTGGAGTAGCCCAATCCGTTGTTTGTTCCAGTAGTGTCGAGGTTGGCCGATTTGGAATAGTTCACCGAAATGTAAGTGCCGTTGGCTCCACCCAACACCGAGCCTTTTTTGAAATTGTAGAACAATTCGGTTTGGAAAGCCGCTTCCCCTTTGGCTTGTGATGCGTAAGGATACAAAGTGGCCAAACGATAAGTTTGTTGCTTGGTTAAAGCCGGCAGGTAGTTTACGGCTAACACGTTTCCGGTAGCACTGCGGTCAGAGCGGAACGACATGTTGTCGATATGCTTAGCCGAAACCGAAACACCCAATCCTTTCTGGGTGTATGTGGCATTGAAGTATGCGCCGTAACCGTTTTTATAGATGCCCGAAGGGAATGCTAGGGAGGCGTTCTCCAACGACGGGTCGTTGCTTTTGAAAGCGTATTCTCCATACACCCTCCAGCCTCCTCGATTGAGCGTGGTTCTCGCCGACCAAGCCAGCACGTTGTTTGGAATCTTGTAAATAGGGTCTTCGGCTTTCTGGTATTTGCTTACTGCGCTTGCGCCGATGGTGATGCGTGTTTTATGCTCGGCCCACGATTTGATGGCTTCCGAGAGCGAAACTTCTCCATCCACACCGCGCACGATGCCTGGGCCTTTATCAAAGAAAAATCGTTGCTCTCCGATCATACCTTTCAGATAAACACCCGGATGCGGATTGTATTTCACACGCAGTCCATCCATGGCATTGTCGATACCGAGGTTACGCTCCTCATAGCTGCGGAAGATGAGTCCGCTGCCGAATTGGTCGTAGAAGTTACCCAATGTCACCTCCAATTCGTCTGCCGTGTAAGTAGCATAACGGTAGGTAATTCCTGAGCCCTTATAGCGCGAATCAAAACCGAGCATCGGATTCAGGTATGACTCGTAACGCAAACCAGCAGAGAACTTGTCGCGGGATACTACGATGTTGCCAAAGCCGTTCGACAAAATGCTTTCGGGCACGTCGGGTGCACCAATTAACGAATCTTTGAGGTAGTATTGTGCATCGAGCTGGAAGTTGCCATGCACTTCGAATGGCATGGTATTGTTTTGTGCAGATGCGCTTCCAGCGATGCTGATGGCAACAGCCACGATTGCGGCTTTTAGGAGTTGCTTGGCCATACGGGGTTGATGATGATTAGTTGCCTGCGGCGGCTTTCACTTTTTCAAACAGCTTGTCTTCGTCGCCCGGTGCGAAAGACGTATGTTGGTTAATGACCTCACGCTTTCCGTTCAACAGGAATGTATGAGGTACCATGTTCACATTCATAGCCCGACGGAAGTCGCTGTTCACATCGAGGTAGGATTCATATTCCCAACCTTTGGCATTCAGAAACGGCGCTACCGAAGAAGTGGTACGGGCATCGTCTATCGATACGATTACGAGCTTCACCCCGGTTTGTTCGCGCCAGTCGGCATACACCTCGTTGATGGTTTCCAACTCCTTGATGCAGGGCTTGCACCAAGTGGCCCAGAAGCTGATGATCATGGGTTTCCCATCGTTGGCGATGGTGTTGGAGGATACGGTGGCCCCATCCATGTTCTTGATTTTCACATCGGGAACGCTTTGGGCTTGGGCGGTAAAGGCGGCAACCGCCAGGGTAATGGCCGTTAATAGCTTTTTCATAGTCTTGATAGAGAGGTTGTAAAGTTAAGGATTCGGAAACTGTCAACCAACAGGAGCAACAACCTTGCCGAAAAACAGTAGTAGAAGTGACAAGTGACAAGCTCAGGGTGATGCGGATTTGTTTTGAGGCGACAATTAAATCCGTGAATATCCGCCGCTATCCGTTAAATCAGCGTTCCCTTTGGCGGGTCTGTTTTTCAGGGCTTTTTGTTGAATCGAAGGATCTTCCAAAGCACCGGAAAGGTGGTCACAATAAAAATGCCGATCACGATTTTGTCGAGGTATTCTTTCACATACTGGTTTTCTCCCAACACGAATCCCAACGAAACCAAACTGAAAACCCAAATCAACGCCCCCACTACATTGTAGTGAACGAATTTCTTGAAATCCATCTCCACCACACCAGCCACAATGGGAGCGAAAGTTCGCACAATCGGCAGAAAACGAGCGATGATGATGGCGCTGCCACCCTTTTTGTCGTAGAAATCACGCGCCTGCTCCAAGTGTTTTTTCTTGAATAAAAAGGAGTCTTTTCTTTCAAACAAAAGCTTCCCCGACTTTTTCCCGAACCAATACCCGACAAAGTTTCCCAGTATGGCACAAATGGAAATACCGGTGTTCCAAAAAACCAGGTTCGACCAACTATGGTCGAAAGGGTACATCGAATTGGCGATGATCATGCCCGTGATGAAAAGCAGATAATCACCCGGAAGAAAGAACCCTACGAACAACCCGGTTTCTGCAAAAACGATGAGCATCACCAGATAAAGTCCCCCGTGGGAAATGATCCACTCGGCATCCGCCAGGTTTTTTATGAAGTCGATAATCTCCGTCATGGATGGGGTTTTGTATGCCGTTCAGGATCGCATGCGAAGCTGTTCGATGCCGTTAATTCGCTTCGGGTTCGGGACTGGTTTCTTCGGGTACCTCTGTGAGATGGAAATTGTTGAAACCATCGCCGATGGCAATGTGTATCTGACGCAATTGTAACAAGTCGAGCAAGGCCAGGAATATGAAACAGCCATGTATCTTCGATTGGCAAGCCGAGAACAGGTCGAGGAACGAGACATTTGATTTCAGCCGTACCAACCTGCGGATGTTGTCGCGCTCTTGGCCGATGGTGAACGGATACTGCACCACCATGTGGCTCTTGCGCTCCTCGGTGTACTTGAAACGCTCCATCACCTTTTCGAAAGTAACCATGAGTTTGAACAGCGTAAGCGCATTCAACTCGGCTTGGTAGTTGGAGCCGTCGGCCGTCATGGCAATCGATGAAAGCTCAGAAGAGATATTCCCGCGCTCCTGTTTCATCGAGCGGTCTTCCTCCATTCGTTTCAAATCTTCGGCGGCCTCTTTGTACTGCTTGTACTCCAACAGCTGACGCACCAGATCTTGGCGCGGGTCGATCTCATTTCCTTGCTCATCCTTAGGCAAGCGAGGCAACAACATTTTCGCTTTGATGCGCATGAGCGTGCTCGCAACCAAGATGAACTCGCTCGCCAACTCGATATTCATGGCTTCGGCGTGGCGGATGTATTCGAAGAAATCGTTGGTGATGGTGGAAATCGGGATGTTATGGATGTCCAACTCGTCCCGCTCAATGAAAAACAGCAACAAGTCAAACGGCCCTTCAAATTGGGGTAGCTTGATTTCATACTGTGTAGAGCTGTTCAGGATTTCCAAAACCTGTAGGATTTTCAACAAAGATAGGAAGCGTAATCGGTAAATAGGAGGGTCAAATACGTTAATAATCGGCTAATAATCAATCGATAATCACACAAAAACAAGTCCGTTTTGCGGTTCGAGGTTGTACATTTGTAGGATGATGTTGTGGCACCGCAGCTTCGTTTTTAAAGTTTTGGTTTGGGAAGGTGTTTTGGGGCGTAAACCTTTCAGCGAGGATTAATGTTCTAAAGATCAATTTGGAAAAACACCTAACGTTCCCCACACAATCAAAACCGATTAAATGAAAAAGATTTATCACCTGAGCACATGCTCAACCAACCAACGGATACTGGGCGAGGTAAAGCCAAGCAAGTCATTTGAATTGCAAGACATCAAGAAGGAGCCTATAACGGCAGAGCAGTTAGACGAGATGAAGGAGTTGGCAGGAAGCTATGAGACACTTTTCAGTCGTGTGGCGCTCAAATTCCGTAAGATGGGTTTGCATGAGTTGGAGTTGAAAGAAAAGGACTACCGTAAATATCTTTTAGAGGAATATACTTTTCTGAAGCGCCCAGTAATCATCAACGGCAAAAACATCTTCATCGGCAACGCGCCCAAAACCGTAGCGGCTGCCAAGGAGTCGTTGAAGGGGAAATGAAACTGGTCATTAGTCATTACTATGATGAAAAGTGACAGGTGACAAGTAACATGTTACAAGCTGACCTTGCCTGATTCTATGTTTTCTCCAATTACCGTAGTTATTTAAACACCGTCCTTTGATATCCGTGTATTTGTTTCACGCAGAGCTCGCAAAGGTGTATACAAAGGGCGCAAATTAACACTGTGTGCGCCGACACATTGAAAAGTTCAGTTAGTGTTAGAATTTGTTGATGCAAAGAGAGTATTAAAACCGACTGATAATTTACCTATCGGACTTCCACCGCTTTTCACCTGTCACTTGCTACTTGTCACTTGTTTATCCTTCAAATCGAATTTCTCGAGCAGTGAAGCGAACTTTTCGCGGGTGAAAGGCTTGCTTATGAAGTCCATTACAAACGGATAAGCCATACACGCTTCCTTGTCGTGCTCGTTGAGTGATGAAGTGAGCATGCAAACCTTGAAACCGCTCAGTGCTTTTTCGGGGAACTTGGAAATTTTCTCAAGCAAGTCGAGGCCCGTCATCACTGGCATTCGGATGTCGAGCAGCAGGACGTTGAGCAATGGTAATCCCATGTCGATGCGACCATGCATCCATGAAAGTGCATCGACTGATGAAACAAAGGATTCTACTTGATTGGTGCGTTCTGATTTTTCGATGACGCTTTTGATCAGATAATTGAAAATCTCGTCATCATCGACGATCATAAAGTTGAGTTGCTTATCCATTGGATGTGTTGTTTGGAAATTCTATGATAAAGGTTGTACCCTTGTTTGGTTCACTTTCAAACTGTATTTTGCCGCCAAGCTTGCGCATGATTTCATGGCAGATGTACAGACCTAATCCCGACCCGTAGGAGGTGGTTGTGCCTCTGAAAAACATGTCGAACACATGGTCTTTGAACTCTTCCGGAATGCCTTCGCCATTGTCGGCTACCCGGAGTTGGCAATGATGGTTTTTAACGACGCCTGTTATGCTGATGTTCGAGCCTTCGGGCCGATTAACACTGAATTTGATGGCGTTTGATATGAGGTTCCTGAGTAACGAGTGCACACGCAAGCGATCGCTGTTCAAAGCACATGCGGCATCTATATCAACGGAAAAGTTGATTGGATGTTTTTTCAGATGCTTCATCGAATCAAAGATCTCCGTAGCTATCAACTGTAAGTCGATAGCCTCGTGTGAAACAGGCAAGCGTGAGTTCTTCGAGTAATTGATGATATCCGTGATGGTGTCGTCGATGCGGCGAACCACTCGGCGGATTAGTTGCAGGCTCTTTTGTTTTTTTTCGTTGTCGTTGGGCTCACTTTCCAATTCCTCCACAATACCCTCTATGGCCAGCGCCGGGGCACGCAAGTCGTGTGATGCGCTATATACGAAATGGTCGAGGTCGCGATTCAGCTGCTCCAACTCCCGATTTTTGTCTTTGAGCTGTATGTTCAGCGAGCGCATGTCATCCATCGCCATATGCTCGGATTTGAAGTGATGCAGCAAATCGATGAGCGAATCATGGATGGCGAAATCCGAAATCATCAGGCCGCTTTCGCGGAAGGAGTTTTCACTCACCATCCAAGGCGAGCCACAGAAAAGCAGGAAGTACTTGTTCGGGCAAACAATGAATTGTCCCTTGAGCACCATGCCCTTCTTACCGGTTTTGAGTCGCAAAATGAAAATCTGTGAGGCGTAGGAGGCAATGGAATCAAATTCCATCTCCATGCCCATGCCAGGTCTGATCACATCGAAACAAGTTTCGAAACGGTCGCCTTCAGGAAGGAGTTTAGCCAAACTCTTGCCTTTGGTAACCATTTGCAAATCTGGTCCCAGAAAAAAGAGGAATGGGAATAAGGTATCCAACATCCGCGTGTCGGAGATATCAAATACCATATCAGTGGAAGTATTCAATGCATTCAAAAAGTTGGTGAAAGATCCTCAGCGCAGATGCGCCACACTACTTACAAAGTTAACAATACAATGGGGAATGACAATTGTTTCAATAGTCTAATTAGGAAGCGTAAACAGCTGTTAACCAGGAAATCTAAAGGCCGCTTATGATGAACTTTTTAATTTCAAGTCCAATGTGCCTACCAAAAGCAGCAGAACCTTCGCGTGTGAAATGGGAATAGTCGTAAAAGTTTTGGGTGGATTTAGGTAGGCTGTAGCCGCTGATGAACCTGCATCGTTTGGCGGTACAATATGCTGACAACACCCTATCAAACTCGCGGTATTGTGCATCGGTGGTACGGCTGTTTAGTTTTGCTCCCATGTTCAAATCGCCCTCTACGAAATCCCCGTAAGGGGTAGGCGCCGAAATGAAGACGGGCTGTGCTCCCGCTTCTAAAATGGTTGTACGCAATGAATCGAGTTGCGTTTGTACGAACAACAAATCAGTTTCTGATAAACCTTTGTATGGCTGCCATGTGGTGTCTTCGGGCAAAGAGCTCCAATCAACCGAACGATGGCCGATTCGAATCTCTTTTTGAGAATGCCAATAGGGCAATACGAGTTGACTGAACAAATT
>JBJTQS010000099.1:0-9033 GCA_046075765.1 Bacteroidota bacterium | reverse complement strand
TAAAAAGAATTTCGACGGTGGCTGAGTAAGCGAAACGCAGTTGAGCGCATCGAAGCCACCGAAAGGAAAGTAAGTAAAAGGAACATCAACGGTGGCTGAGCTAGGTCGAAGCAACCGAAAGAAAATTAAGTAAAAGGAACTTCAACTGTGGCTGAGCCAGGTCGAAGCCACCGAAAGGAAAGTAAGTAAAAGGAACATCAACGGTGGCTGAGTAAGCGAAACGCAAGCGCACTCGCCCTGAGTCGGATCGAAGGGTCGAAGCCACCGAACCACCTCACTCCTTCACAAATCTCATCGGCACCAACCCTTCAGCAGTTTCCAAAAGAACCTGGTAAACACCAGACTGTAAGGAGGAAATATCGATGGTTTTGAAGAGCACTTCGTCGATAGTTTGCTGGTAAACCTTTTTTCCATCCATACTGAAAATGGAAATGCCGCTGATGAAAGCAACATCCTTATCGGAACGGATACTGAGCAATTCGTTGGCGGGATTAGGGTACAAGGCAAAGCCATTAGCAGTGGTAATGCTTTCAATACCCACAGTCCCACCTGATATTTGTCCGATAAAATTAGACCATTCACCTGTGGGAGCTGTGAAACTGGATGTACCAAATGTGCCGGTACCGAAAAATGTACCCGCTAAATAGCATGTGCCTGCTGAGTCGGCTAGAATGGCAATACCTTGGTCATAATTGGTGCCACCACCTGCTTTTGCCGCCCAACGAATCAAACCGGTTGGACTGTATTTGGCGATGAACACATCATTGGTTCCGGAGAGGTTGTTGCCACCGAAGCTGGCAACGTTCGTGAAGGTTCCTGTGATATAGCTGCTGCCAGCGTGGTCTGTGGATATCTTTATTCCGGCGTCGAACTGATTGCCTCCTTCTGACTTAGCCCAAACAGGAGTGCCAGTTGGTGAGTATTTGATCAACAAAATATTGCCTGCACCGTTGTCAACAACACTAAGTCCACTGAAATTGCAGTTACCGTTGATATTACCCACAACATATACGGCGCCATCATCATCTATGCCTACTCCTTGACCGCTATCACTACCGTTGCCTCCTCCATGCTTGGCCCATAATGCTACGCCAGTTGAATCATATTTTGCAGTAACCACATCAGAGGTGGCTCCACTGGTAACTGAAACGGTCGGGTTGGTTCCGAATGTGGCATTATTCAAAAAGCCTCCCGTAACTGCAATCTGTCCATTCCTGGACTGTGCTACGCCAAGCAATTCAACGGAATTGGTAGATGTAATACGCTTAACCCAAGAGCACGAACCATCATCAAAATAGCGAGCGAGAAATGAGTAATTATCGAAATTGCTGGGATTGATTAAAGTATCTGTTCCAAAAACTGCTGTGCCTCGGAAATGCCCAGTTAGCAGTATTCCACCACCAATTGCGCGCTCCATATCCACAGGTTTATCTTGGAAAGGGCTTCCAGCACCAACCAGCCATTGACAAGATCCTGTTGCAGTGTCCAATTTGGCTATGAAGATGTCGGTTTGCCCTGGACCGGTTAGTAGAATAGTATCAATTTCAATGTAATTGTAATATAAGCCCGACACATAAACTCCGCCATCAGCAACAACGATTCCTGCAGCATTCGAATTTTTCAACGGATACCCCAAGGCTTTTACCCAAACAACATTTCCTGAAGGGTCTAACTTGGCTGCATATGCTTGGTTGTTAGCGGAAGCGGTCAAGGAGAAGGATCCGAATGTTCTTGTGCCCGTGTACTCGCTGATTAAATAAGTGTTTCCTTGGTCGTCCACGTCAATGTCCATATAGTGCTGGAAATTGGTGTTGCCACCTATACTGTTAGCCCATGTCCAACTGACAGGCTGAGCATCAGCGATATGTGTAAGAAGTAAGCAAATCAGGGCCAAGTAAGTCTTTATCATAAAGTTGTTTTTTAGGAATTTCAAATATAAATAATCCAATTTACGGCTCATAGGTATTCACCTTGAAAAGATAGTTTTATTGTCATTTTTTGTGGACTTTGCTTATTAATTTCGCACCAGTTCATTGAAACAACAGCTTATCCAGAAAGGCGGAGGGATTATGCCCTACGATGCCTTGGCAACCCTGCGGCGGAATTATTCGCCACATGAAGGTGCCAAATCATATCACACGCTTAACGCGTTGGTGAGCAGATAAGCCGGAATCAGACACATTCGCCAAAAAAGCGAATCAGGCTACCGGCTTTTCAATGGAGGTAGACCGAAATGAATAGAGAAATCATTACAAGGGAAAACAGTTCACACAGGGAGGAAAGTGTGGATAAAAAAATATTCCAATTTACGATTTACGACTTGCCCTGAGCTTGTCGAAGGGTTTACGATTTACGATTTACGATTTACGATTTACGATTAAATATTCTCCAATGACCAATGACTAATGACTAATGACTAATGACCAATGACTAGTGACCAATGACCAATGACTAATGACTAGTGACCAATGACCATTTCTATTTATGAATATAATTGAACAACTCCAATCCCGAATCCTCGTCATAGATGGGGCGATGGGTACCATGATTCAACGATATAAGTTGGATGAAGCCGATTACCGAGGAGAACGATTTAAGAATCATCATCACGATTTGAAAGGCAACAACGATCTGCTATCAATCACTCGTCCGGATATCATCAGTACCATTCACCGTGAATATCTGGAGGCAGGTGCTGATATCATCGAGACCAATACGTTTAATGCACAAAAAATCTCATTGGCAGATTACCACATGGTGGATCTCGCTTATGAAATCAATGTGGTTTCTGCTCGAATAGCGCGCGAAACGGCCGATGCTTTTATGCAGCTGCACCCCGATCGCACTTGTTTTGTAGCGGGAGCAATCGGCCCCACAAACCGTACGGCTTCACTCTCGCCCGATGTGAACGACCCGGGCTATCGTGCGGTCGACTTCGATCAGTTGGTAGATGCCTACGCAGAACAAGTACGTGGATTGTTGGACGGCGGGAGCGATCTTTTGCTCGTGGAAACCATCTTCGATACCCTGAATGCCAAAGCGGCATTGATGGCTTGCATGCAAGTGATGGATTCTCGCAACATCCAATTGCCCATCATGGTTTCAGGAACGATCACGGATGCAAGCGGTCGTACGTTGTCCGGACAAACTGCCGAAGCCTTTCTGCGTTCAGTTTCCCACACTCCTCTATTGAGCATAGGTTTCAACTGCGCTTTGGGTGCAAAAGAAATGCGTCCGCACTTGGAAGAGCTGTCCGCGAAAGCGCCCTTCTTTGTAAGCGCTTACCCCAATGCGGGACTCCCAAACCAGTTCGGTGAATATGATGAATCACCCGAAGGCATGGGCCATCACATTTGTGATTTCCTCAATAGTGGTTTTGTAAATATCGTAGGTGGTTGCTGTGGTACCACACCTGATCACATCAGACGTATTGCTCAATTGGTGAAGGGCAAAAAACCACGTTTAAAGCCCAATTCCGATGGATTATTTCATTTGAGCGGCCTAGAAGCCGTTACATTACGACCCGAATCCAATTTCATGAATGTAGGTGAGCGCACCAATGTTACAGGTTCTCGAAAGTTCGCCAAACTCATCATCGAAGGCAATTACGAGGCTGCGTTGGCCATTGCTCGCGACCAGGTAGAGGGAGGCGCTCAGGTAATTGATGTGAACATGGACGAAGGTATGCTCGATGCCAAAGCGGCAATGACGCGCTTTTTGAATCTAATGGCTGCAGAACCTGATATCGCTCGCCTACCTGTGATGATCGACTCCAGCAAATGGGAGGTCATTGAAGCTGGATTGAAATGCACACAAGGCAAAAGCGTTGTCAATTCAATATCTCTCAAAGAAGGCGAATCGATATTCATTGAACAAGCTAAAAAGATTTTGCACTACGGTGCTGCAGTAATCGTGATGGCTTTTGATGAACAAGGTCAGGCAGATACTCTACAGCGTCGAATCGAAATTTGTAAGCGTGCTTATGATATTCTGGTGCATCAAGTCGGCTTCCCACCCGAAGATATCATCTTCGATCCGAATATTTTTCCCGTAGCTACCGGTATGGAGGAGCATCGCAGAAATGCCGTAGATTATTTTGAAGCCACACGATGGATCAAGCAAAATTTACCTTCGGCCAAAGTGAGTGGTGGCGTATCCAATGTATCATTCTCCTTCCGTGGCAACGATCATGTTCGTGAAGCCATACATTCCGCCTTTTTATTCCATGCGGTGAAGGCCGGTATGGATATGGGTATTGTAAATCCGGGAATGTTGCAAGTGTACGACGACATCCCCAAGGATCTATTGGAGTTGGTGGAGGATGTGCTGCTCGATCGCCGCGAAGATGCAACTGAACGGCTGATCACATTCGCCGAAACTGTGAAAGGTGTTGGAAAAAAGAATGAGCGCGATGAGTCGTGGCGACAGTTGTCGGTGCAGGAGCGACTCACCCATGCTTTGGTAAAAGGTGTTACCGATTATATTGAACAGGATGTGGAGGAGGCACGCAAGTTGTTTCCGAAAGCGCTACAACTGATTGAAGGGCCGTTGATGGATGGGATGAATGTTGTAGGAGATCTGTTCGGTTCAGGTAAAATGTTCCTTCCTCAAGTGGTGAAGAGTGCTCGCGTGATGAAAAAGGCGGTGGCTTACTTGCTCCCTTACCTCGAGGCCGAGAAAGAGGCAGGTTCGGGAAGAAGCGCTGGCAAAGTGTTGCTCGCCACAGTGAAAGGTGATGTGCATGATATCGGAAAGAATATCGTGGGGGTAGTATTGGCCTGTAATAATTATGAGATCATTGATATGGGTGTGATGGTGCCTTGTGATAAAATTCTCGAGGCTGCCAAGCGTGAACAAGTGGATGTGATTGGTTTGAGCGGATTAATCACGCCCTCCTTAGATGAAATGGTGCATGTGGCCAAAGAGATGGAGCGCGGAGGTTTTTCTGTTCCATTATTGATTGGAGGCGCCACCACTTCTCGTGTGCATACCGCTGTCAAGATTGCTCCACATTACAGCCAGCCCGTAGTGCATGTGAATGATGCA
The DNA here is from genome assembly GCA_046075765.1 of Bacteroidota bacterium. Lineage (GTDB taxonomy): Bacteria > Bacteroidota > Bacteroidia > AKYH767-A > OLB10 > JALRAP01. The sequence goes on along the minus strand of JBJTQS010000099.1, from coordinate 3,987 downwards.
TCCAGAAGCGTGCCTGTTGTGAGTGCATTGCTTTCGAACGAATCAAAAACAGTATTTGCCAATCAGATCAAGGCGGATTATGATCGCGTTCGACTTCAGCACGAACAGTCAAGGTCGCAAGAGAAATTCATTTCCATCGCCGATGCACGGGCTAACGCATTCAAATCGGATTGGTCTGCAATCGATTTCCCAATGCCGGAGCAACCGGGTGTCACCGTTATGCGTGATTTGCCATTGGAGGAGCTCGTTCCTTTCATCGACTGGACTCCCTTTTTTCACAGCTGGGAATTGAAAGGTCGTTATCCGAAGATTTTGAATGACCCTGAAAAGGGAGCCGAAGCGCAAAAGTTATTCGATGATGCTCAAGCTATGCTGAATCGTATGATCCAAGAGAAATGGATTAAAGCGCATGCGGTTGTTGGTTTGTGGCCCGCTAATGCGGATGGTGATGATATCATCGCTTTCGCGGATGAGCGTCGCCAACAGGAGCTGTGCAGATTCCATAGCGTGCGTCAGCAAACCCAAAAGCCTTCAGAGATGCCGAATCTTGCCTTGTCTGACTATGTAGCTCCATCAGGATACGCTGATCACATTGGTGCATTTGTGGTTTCTACGGGAGACGGCGTGGATGAACGTGTTGCTGTTTTTGAAAAGGACCACGACGACTACTCGGCCATCATGTTAAAAGCCTTGGCTGATCGATTAGCTGACGCTTTCGCCGAATTCATGCACAGTAAGGTTCGCAAAGAGCTATGGGGTTATGCCAAGAATGAGGATTTAAGTGGAGAAGATTTGATAGCTGAAAAATATCGTGGCATCCGTCCCGCTCCCGGCTATCCGGCCCAACCCGATCATACCGAAAAGACAAACCTTTTTAAAATCCTCGAGGCATCTAAACACACCGGTGTGCAACTTACTGAGAGTTTGGCCATGTATCCAACTGCTGCCGTATGCGGTTTGTACATCGCCCATCCTCAGTCGGCCTACTTTGGCACGGGTAAGATTGCAAAGGACCAGGTGGAGGATTATGCCCAACGCAAGTCTTGGAGCAATGAGGAGGCTGAAAAGTGGTTGAGTCCTATTATTAATTATTTGTGAGAAAAATTGGCTTAGATGCCTTCAGGAATAGCGGCAATTAATTTGCGGGTGTAATCTGATTTCGGATTGGCGTAAATGTCATCCGGGTAACCGGCTTCTTCAATTTTGCCCTTATTCATCACGATCATCCGGTCGCTCATGAACTTCACCACAGCAAGATCATGGGAGATGAAAATATAAGTGAATCCGAATTTGTCACGCAGCTCATTCAGCAAATTCAATACTTGAGCCTGAACCGAAACATCCAACGCCGAAACGGATTCGTCGCAGATGATGAACTCAGGTTCCACAGCAATAGCTCTTGCTATGCAAATTCGCTGACGTTGTCCTCCGGAAAATTCATGCGGGTATCGATTGAAGTGTTCGGCTTTCAGGCTAACACGTTCCAGCAAGTCAACGGTCTTTTCCTTTCGTGCTTTGTCGTTTCCATGTAGCTTGTGCACACGCATGGGCTCCATTATGGCTTCGCCGACGGTCATTCTGGGATTAAGTGATGAATATGGATCCTGGAAAATGATCTGCATGTGCTTGCGCATGGCGCGCATCTGGGAAGCGGAAAGCTCGTTAATATTGGTGCCTTTGAATATGATGTTTCCGGAAGTTGGTTCTATCAAGCGCAGAATGGTGCGGCCCAAGGTTGTTTTGCCGCAACCGGATTCGCCAACCAATCCGAGTGTTTCACCGTGGTAAACTTCAAAGCTAACATCGTCAACGGCTTTCACATAATCCTTAGTGAGGCTGAAAAATCCTTTTCTTACTGGAAACCAGTTTCGGATATTTTCGACTTTCAAAAGCGGCTCTTTGGATTCCAAAGCTATTCTTCGCTCCTTCGTTTCATTTTCTGAAATAGTAAGCGATTGGAAATGGTTTTGGATGTCGATGGTAGGTGAGATGATGGTTTGTTCCCCCTCTGACATGAAATCCGATATAGTGGGCAATCGGCGCAATTTCCTTCCTAATGTTGGTCTGCAAGCGATGAGGCCGCGTGTATAAGGGTGTTTCGGGTTTTTGAAAATTTCTTGCACCATACCCTCTTCAACCACTTTGCCTCTATGCATCACCACCACTCTGTGCGCAATGCTGGCTATAACACCCAAATCATGGGTGATGAAAATAATACCCATGCCATGCTCCTTTTGAAGCTCTTTGAGCAGTTGTATGATTTCAGCTTGAACGGTAACATCGAGCGCCGTGGTGGGCTCGTCGGCAATCAGTATGGCAGGGTCGCAACTGATAGCCATGGCTATCATCACCCTTTGCTTTTGTCCGCCGGAAATCTCGTGCGGATAACTGTCGTATATGGCCTCGGGCCTTGGTAGTTTTACTTTATTGAAAAGCTCGATAGTTTTGATGCGAGCTTCTTTCTTGTTAAGTTTCTTGTGCAGCCTGAGTGCTTCGGCAACTTGATATCCACATGTAAGAACCGGATTCAAGGATGTCATCGGCTCTTGGAAGATCATGGCGATTTCGTTTCCCCTATAACTCCGAATCGCATCCTCATCCAAGCTAACCAAGTCAACTTTTTGTCCTTGCCTGTTCGTGTATAAAATGGAGCCACTTGAAATGTTTCCAGGGGGCGATGCTATCAATCGCATGATGGAAAGGGAGGTGACGGATTTTCCAGATCCGGATTCACCAACAATGCCTAAGGTTTGACCTTTTTCCAAGGTGAAGCTGATACCATCAACCGCTGTGAAGGTTTTTCCGAATTGAACGGTTAGGTTATCGACTTGTAAAAGATGTTCCGCCATTTGGCGGTGAAATTACAAAACGGAGTCCAAGTGCAAAGGAATCAACGCGCCAATGTGAAGGCTCCTCTTCGAACATCTTGCTTATTGCACAAGTCGGTGCTGGTCATCATAAATACATAAATGCCCTCAGGTAGGTCGCGACCATTGTATTGGCCATTCCAACCTTCATCAGGGTCATCGGTATAGAATAACAATTGTCCCCAGCGATTATAGATGCTCAGTGAATAATCCTGTACCGAAGTGATGACCGGCATGAAGCGTTCATTCTTCACATCGCCATTAGGGGTGAATGCATTTGGAATCCAAACTCGATAGGGTTGAATTACCTCCAAGTTTTCCGAAATCGAATCAACGCAACCGGATTGTGAAGTGGCCACTAAGGTCACCTCAAAAATGCCACCCTCCACAAATTCGTGAAAAGGATTTGTTTCAAATGAATAGCTGCCATCATCAAAGTCCCAGTACCAGGATTGTCCGTTCAGGGTTTGATTAAGGAACTGATAGTTTCCAGAGTATGGACAGACCAGTGGCGCGGCCATGAAGTTGGGCCCCACTTCTTCCACGAAATAGCTTCCGTTTGTACTTAGGTTTCGAGAGCAAGATGGCGAACCGCCATCTGCAACATTTAATAGGTTAACCGTGTTCTGCCCCGGAATGGTTGTGGGCAGTGATATGGAAAGTGTATTGCTGTTAGTGCTCTCTTGCAATGTTGGTCCGTTACCCAAATTGTAATCAATGATGTAAGGTGCAACGCCATTGCTGCACGTAACTATTGCCACTCCGTTATTGTCGTTCAAGCAAAGGCTGTCGGGTGTAAATAATGTGGCAGATGGCAGTTGGCGAACTGTTACGATTGCAGTGTCGTTCAGATTGGAAGGACACACGGGATTGGTATTGCCCGATACACCTGTTAATAGCACATTAAAATTCCCAGCTAGATTGGTTGGGATATTGATGCTAGCGGTTGTTCCTGTTGATTGTATGGTTTGACTAGTGCCATTGTTAATCGAATATTCAAATAAATAGGGCGGTGTGCTATTGGAACCTGAGAAAGTTAGATTCACGGGAGCATCATTTTGGCAAACAACCGCATCGCCTGTAACTGTGGCATTGGGTGCGGGAATAACTGCGAAAAGGG
>JBJTQS010000098.1:0-6386 GCA_046075765.1 Bacteroidota bacterium | reverse complement strand
TGAGCGTGTTGTTGGAACTGAAATGATGGCAGGAACCGAAGTGTTGAGGCTCGCCAACTTGAACGAGATGGAAGTAAGCGTTGATGTGAGCGAGAGCGACATTATTCGGGTGAACCTTGGCGACACGGCACAAATCGAAATCGACGCCTATTTGAACAGGACTTTCACTGGTGTTGTGAGTTCCATCGCCAACTCCGCTAACAATGCAGCAACAGCCATCAGTACAGATCAAGTGACCAATTTCACTGTAAAAGTTCGAATCAACAGAGAGTCATACGCCGATCTCATACCTGCTGATAAACCATCATTCTCACCTTTCCGACCAGGCATGTCGGCTACCGTTGAAATACAGACTAAACGTGCTTATGATGTTGTTTCAGTGCCCATCCAAGCTGTTACTACTCGTGATACTACTCAGATTTCATCCTCGAAAGAGATCAAGCGTCAAACAGAACGCGGAGCTGCAACAACTGAATCCAAACCATCCGGACAAGTACAAGAATGCGTTTTCGTCCTAAACGAGGATGGAACTGTCCAATATCGCAAGGTTAAAACCGGTATTCAAGACAACTTGTTTATCCAAATTTTGGAAGGCTTGAAAGAAGGCGAACAAGTTGTAACCGCACCATACTCCGTAGTTTCTCGCACTTTGAATAATGGCGACAAGGTGGAAAAGGTTTCCAAAGAGGAGCTGTTCAACAAGAAACAATAACTCTTGGCACTTATTCTCCAAATTGAAACTGCCACGGACACGTGCTCCGTATCCATTGCAAAAAATGGAGTGACTATTGCTACTAAATCTGATGAAGGGGCGCGCAACCATGCTCAGGTTTTGGTTCCAAACATTAGTGAATTGCTTCAAACATCCGGAATCATAGGGGAAGAATTGGATGCCATAGCAGTCAGCAAAGGCCCTGGATCCTACACCGGTTTGCGTATTGGCGTTTCAACTGCCAAAGGGTTGTGTTATGCTTGGGAAAAGCCAATGGTTGCAGTGAACACGCTTGAGTCAATGGCCGCTTGGTTCGCATCAAAAAATCGACTTCCAATCGATTATTTCTGCCCGATGATCGATGCAAGAAGGCTTGAGGTTTACACAGCACTTTTCAGCAATGTTTTGGACACGGTTCAAGAGACCCAAGCTTTGATTTTAGGCGCCAATAGCTTCTCAGAACAATTGAATCAAAAAACAATCGTGTTTTTTGGTGATGGAGCGTCGAAGTTTGAAAAGCTTCTCAATCAAAATCATAATACCCTATTTATCAATGATTTCAAAGCAAATTCTGAAGGTATGAATGCCTTGGCTTTGAATCTTTTTCAAGAAAATAGATTTGAGTCTGTCGCTTATTTTGAGCCATTCTACCTCAAAGACTTTTATTCTCCAACAACACCAGCTTAAAACACTGTTAATGTGTTGATTGTGTTTTATTTGGAATTGGTTTTGGCGGCAGATAGAGATATGCGACCAAATTACTTTGTCTTTTCTCTTTGAAAAACGCACTTTTCTGTAACAAAATCATTGCTTTACGTAGAGAAGATGGTTATTTTTGTTAGATTAGACATATTCCGTTCAATCCATGAAGAGAATTTTGCTCACGATAGTTGCGGCTTTGGTCGTATCAACTAGCACCTTCGCACAACTCACGCTCTCTCCTGCAACACCTGCCCAAATGGTTGCAAACCTATTGGGACCCGGTGTAACAGCTACCAATATCACCTGGACAGGATCTCCTGCGGCAAGAGCAACTTTTACATGTAGTGGTAGTTGCAGCCTTGGGTTTCCAGCTGGAATCATGTTGTCTTCAGGAAATGCTTCAGGACAAACATCCCCCGCAAGCTATTTTGCCAGTACACAACACAACCTTCCGGGCGATCCACAGCTCGCTCCTTTGGCACCTGGAGGACTTACTACAAACGACGCTGCCATTTTGGAATTTGATTTCAGTGTTGCGTCTGATTCTGTGAAATTCGAATTCATATTCGGCTCCGAGGAATATAACGACTATGTAAACACCAACTTCAACGATGTATTCGCATTCTTCATCAGTGGTCCCGGTATCACAGGTGCCCAAAACATGGCGGTAATACCCACCACAACAACCGGCAGCAGCATCGTATCCATCAACAATGTGAACAACGGCGGTCCGTTCTTTGGAACTGCTTCAGGTCCTTGCACCAACTGCCAGTATTATGTCGACAACGCAAATGGAGGCAGCTTTTTCTTAGATGGACATACTGTTCCATTGTTGGCAAAGGCTCGCGTTCGTCCCTGTGAAACATATCACATGAAAATCGCCATTGCTGATGTTTCCGATTGGGTATATGATTCTGCCGTTTTCCTGAAGGCGCAAAGCTTTAGTTCACTTGGTCAGATATCCATCACTGCAAACGGTGTTGGTTATAACAGTAATGCCACAATTTATGCTTGCCAAGGCGACAGCGTCTTATTGTCATTGAGTCCAGCTAACAACTACAATTGGAATACTGGTGCCACCACCCAATCCATTTGGGTCAGCCAACCAGTTGGGTCAAATTCCGCCAACTTTTCGGCGTTCACATTCATGCAGCCATCTTGCTTCGCATTTACTACCAATATCAACGTGATTTGGAATGCCCCAACAGCAAATATCACTCCTTCCGGCTCTTTGAGTCTTTGTCCAGGAGGAAACGTTACACTTACAGCCAACCAAGGCCAATCTTATTTGTGGAGTAACGGCGCAACTTCACAAAGCATTAACGTCAGTACTGCCGGCACCTACACGGTCACCGTGAGCAACGGACCCAACTGCTCTGCAATTTCTACACCCGTTAGTGTTACCGTAGGCGGAGCTACCGCAACTATCAATGGTGTTCTGAGTTTGTGCAATGGTGCAAGTACAACATTAACAGCGACACCTGGCACTGCTTATCTATGGAGCAATGGTTCTACAACGCAAAGCATCAACGTATCACAAGCTGGCAACTATACTGTTACTGTTACTGCAAATGGTGGTTGCACAGCAACTGCAAATGCAAATGTTTTAGTTAATCCTACACCTGTTCCCGTGATTTCCGGAACGTTTTCGGCATGCCAAGGAGGATCTGCAACATTAAATGCCCCTGCAGGATTCACAACTTACCAATGGAGCAACGGTGCCACCTCACCCAGTATCAATCCAACGACCTCAGGCACATACACCGTAACGGTTACCGGTCCTGGCGGATGTACGGGAACCACATCACAAGCGGTTACAATAAACCCTAATGCGTTACCCGTAATTACCGGCACATTTGCGGTATGCCAGGGCGCATCGGCCACATTGAATGCTCCAGCAGGTATGACTTCATACGCATGGAGCAATGGAGCAACAACCCCGTCTATTTCTCCAAGCGTTGCCGGCACATACACGGTAACCGTTACCAACGCAAACGGCTGTACCGGTACCACGTCACAAGCAGTTACCATTAATGCCAACCCTGTTCCAGTAATTTCCGGAACTTTCACTGCATGCCAGGGCGCATCAGCAACACTTAATGCCACACCTGCAGGTGCAGCATCCTATTTGTGGAACAATGGTTCGACTTCTGCTTCTATTTCTCCAAATACATCTGGAACTTATACCGTAACCGTAACTTTAGCTGGTGGATGCTCTGGTTCTTCATCACAAGCTGTAACCATTAACCCGAACCCATCTCCAACAATTGCTGGAACGTTTGCTGTTTGCCAAGGTACAAACGCAAGTTTGAATGCAACAGCAGGTTTAACTTCATATTCTTGGAGTAATGGAGCTAGCACTCCCGGAATAAATCCAAATGCTGCAGGGACCTACACCGTTACGGTTACCAATGCAAGCGGTTGTACCGGCACCACTTCTCAGCTGGTAACCATCAACGCCAATCCCGCTCCTGCCATCGCAGGTACTTTTACCGTTTGCCAAGGTACTAATGCAACATTGAATGCAACTCCAGGCCTCACTTCTTACCAGTGGAGCAACGGAGCAACAACTGCAACCATCAACCCCAATGCTACCGGAACCTATACCGTTAACGTAACCAATAGCAACGGCTGTACCGGAACTACCTCACAAGCGGTTCTCGTAAATAACAATCCAACCCCAGTGATCTCTGGAACTTTCGCAGTGTGCTCTGGAAGCAGTGCTACACTCAATGCACCTGCTGGAATGACGAACTATGTTTGGAGTAATGGCGCAACAACAGCAGCCATCAATCCGAGTACAGCAGGCACTTTCACCGTTACTGTAACCGATGCCAACGGTTGCGTGGGCTCTACTTCACAATTGGTAACCATCAACAGCAATCCCGTACCGACAATCAGCGGAACTTTCGTGGCTTGCCAGGGTAACACCACTACACTGAACGCAACCACTGGTTACACATATTCATGGAGCAATGGAGCAATTTCAGGAACCATCAACCCTGGAACCGCCGGAATTTACACTGTGACCGTTACTGATGCCAATGGTTGCACAGGAACTGCTTCACAATTGGTAACAATAAATGCCAATCCGACTCCTGCAATCAGCGGAACATTTGCAGCATGTCAAGGATTCAGCGCTTCGCTAAACGCCACTCCAGGGTTGGTTTCTTATCTGTGGAGCGATGGAACAAGTGCAGCAGCCATCAACCCGTCTATAGGAGGAACTTATACTGTTACAGTTACAGATGCCAACGGATGTATTGGAAGCACCTCACAGTTGGTAACCATCAATGCCAATCCTGTTCCTGTTATCACAGGCAACAGCGCCATTTGTGATGGCACCACAACATCATTCAATGCGGGCAATTACGCTACTTATGTTTGGTCTGACGGCTCAACAGCAGCCTCTATATCTCCAGGAACAGCGGGCGTTTATACGGTCACCGTAACAGACCTAAATGGTTGCGTGGGCTCTACTTCACAAAGCTTAACAGTTTACACTTTACCCACCGCCACCATCGCTGGCAACAACATCATTTGCTATGGTGAAAACTCCGACTTGAATATGATTTTCACAGGAACGGCACCATTCACTTATGTGTGGACAAACGGAATCACCAATTCATCACCGGTGGTGTCAAACACAAATACATCCACGGTGAATGTTTCCCCTGGTACAACCAGTGTTTATACACTTGTTTCCGTTTCCGATGCGAATTGTCAAGGCACACTCAACGGAGCTGCTACAATAACTGTGAACCCGCTACCTATACCAGTCATCAGCGGTGATCTTTCAATATGCGATGGCGAAACCAGTGTTTTGAATGCCACTCCAGGATATGTAGCATACACTTGGTCGAACAACAGCAACTCCACTTCCATCACCACTGGCACGGGTGGTGCATATACAGTGACAGTAACGGATCTTAACGGATGCGTAGGCACTTCTGCCCCAGCGAACTTGGTGATTAACATGGTGCCGATTGTGTCCTTCGTTGCTGATACTGTTATTACATGCAAAGAGCAGAAAGGGGTGTTCACTAACACCTCCATTTACGATCCAGGGTCTTCATTCGCATGGACCTTTGGCGATGGCGGCACTTCCATTGCATCAAACCCCACTCACCCTTACTTGAACCAAGGGACCTATCCTATTTCATTGACCATTACCACACCTGCTGGATGCATTTCGTCCAATACGGGAAGTATTGATATCGTATTCTTCCCATTGCCAGTTGCCGACTTTGTTACCTCTCCCAATATCAATGGCGTATTTAACGGCAAAGTGGAGTTCGTTGACCGTTCTGATTTTGCCGTAAGTTGGAGATGGGATTTTGGTGATGGCTTTTACGCACTTACTCAGAATACCGAACATTATTTCAATGAAGTTGGAGATTTCAATGTACGCTTAACGGTTACCAATTTGGCTGGTTGTGAAGACACGCACAGCGAAACGGTAACCATCATACCATACTTCGTACCTAATGCATTCACACCGAACGGAGATGGAATCAATGATAACTTCTTCTTCTCAGGTTACGACTTGGATGTGGCCACTTACGAGATGAAAATTTTTGACCGTTGGGGCAACATGATGTTCGCTGGTGAAAACCAATTGGATATTTGGAAAGGTGATGGTCCTGATGGAGGTAATGCACCACAAGGAACATATGCCTATCGCATAATTGTCAAAACACGCGGAGGCAAAGAACATGTGTTCAATGGCGCGGTTAACTTGATCAGATAAAATAAACTGGTATTTCCTTCAAAACGGGAGTCGATAAATCGGCTCCCGTTTTTTTATGCTCCAGAGACCAATTTTCCGGACTTCAACTCCCTGTACAAAGCGTTGTAAAGAAGATCCAATTCTGCTTGTGAATTGAAGGCTTGAATTGAATACCGTACGAATGTGTGTGAACCTTGCTTGGTTACAGGCACTTCTATCCTGTCATTTAAAAACAGTTTTCGC
>JBJTQS010000097.1:0-3221 GCA_046075765.1 Bacteroidota bacterium | reverse complement strand
GTTCGGATTTACAGATTCATCAATAGTGTTTCAAGGTTCCGAAGATGCCTCTGCCGTATTTCAAAATGTTTCCAGTTTGATATTGACCCTAGCTGAAAATGGAACAAGCAGGCCACATTACGAAAATGACATTTTGCTATTCATGGCAGCTGAAATCCAAAAGACTTCAACCTTATTGATAAACCATCTTGCTGAAATCCGTAAAGAGACTGCATGGACTATTATCAGAGATCTTATTAATGCCTTGAGGATTCCTTTCTCAGGTGAGCCGGTTCAAGGGCTACAAGTAATGGGTTTCTTGGAAACCCGTGGTTTGGACTTTGAGAATCTTATACTTTTGAATGTAAACGAAGGGGTTTTGCCTGCTGATGGTCAACAACATTCGTTCATACCTTTTGCACTTAGAAAAGCTTTCGGGCTTTCCACTTACCAGGAACGTGAATCATCTTATGCCTACCATTTTTACAGGCTTTTACATCGGTCAAAAAGAGTTTTCCTGATTTACAATTCGGAAGCAGGTGCAACTGGTGGTGGAGAACCATCACGATATATTCAACAAATTATTCGCGAAGTTGGCCCGTCCGCTACTACAACAATAAATATCAATCAAAGATCTGTAGCCGCTCCGTTAGAGTCACCCTCCTACCCATCTTTGAGTATAATTAAGGATGCATCCATCATGGAAACCCTTCAATATTTTCTAAAGGGTGGAGAGACCGACAAACGTGGGGCCCTGTCAAGCACAGCCATTTCCACTTACATCAATTGTCCGATGCAATTTTATTACAAATATGTAGCGGGATTACGAGAGGAACAGGAAGAATCAGAAAAGATTGACGCTGCTGGTTTTGGAAATATCCTACACAAGGTCATGGAGTTGCTTTACACTCCTTTCCATGGCTCTAATGTAGCTTCCATCGACATAAAAGAAATGCTTTCGCGAAGCAACCAAGTGGTTGAAGAGGTGGTGGACAAGGAGTTCTCTACCAAGTACAATCAATTGCAGGGAACCGATGTGCTCACTGGAGAAGTAATAAAAGCCATGGTTGTCAAAATCCTTAAAGAAGATCTTAAATCCACACCCTTTTCATATATCGAATCAGAAGGCCGGTTTAACACAACGATAAATATTGGAGATGCAGATATTAATCTCACAGGTATTTTTGATCGATTGGACCAGGTTAACGGCCGTTATAGGATCTTAGATTATAAAACCGGAAATGTGGAACTATCAAGCAGGGGAATTGTTGAGCTTTTCATGTCGCCGAAAAAGAAAACACTTTTCCAATTACATTTCTACAAACTTTTATACGAAAATGTTCATCCTGACAGAAACGCATTGACGGGATTCTATGCGGTTAGACAAATGAGAGAAGGGATATCCTACCCTAAAAATGGAATCGATGCCGATAGCATGCAAGAGTTCAGGAATCGGTTGGTGGATTTATTAAAGGAACTTTACGATACGAATATGCCTTTTATACAAACGCACGACCTTTCAAGATGTCAATACTGCCCATATACGCAACTATGTAAAAGGTGATTTTCAGGAATCCCTCTTTGCAGTTTGTTTTCTCGAACCCAAAGATTCCAAAACAGATGATGTAATAGAAAGGATGATGCTGAATGCCAATGCCCACCAAAAGCCATTTACTTGGAATCCGGGCACAAGCCAAGCCGCAATCAAAACAATTAATGCATTAACCACAAATAGAAAAATACCGAAGGTGAAAACGGTGATCGGCAAGGTCAAGAAAATCAAAAGCGGCTTTACCATTAGGTTTAACAACGAGAGCACCAAAGAAATGATTATTGCTGCAGGAACACCGCTAACGTGGATACCAGGAAGTAGCCAGTCGGTGATTATAACCGCTAAAGTCATGGTTACCAAACGAGCAAGGAAAATTGTAAAACGGCTCATCTGGTAAAATTAGCAAATAGATTCAATCCGCATCCACGAACTTATAACCTATACCTCGAACAGAAACAAAATACTCCGGATTTGCGGGATCCACTTCGAAATATTTCCTAAAAGAGACGATGAAGTTGTCGATTGTACGTGTTGAAGGATAAATATCATACCCCCAAACTGTCTCTAAAATGTGCTCTCTGGAAACGACTTCATTCTTACGCTCTACCAACAATTTGAGTAGCATGAATTCTTTTTTGGTAAGAGGCGTTTTCTTACCGTCGTTTGAAGTTATTTCCTGAGATATGAAGTCAACAGATTTATCTCCGATAGTGATTTTTATTGGGGCAGAAACAATAGCGCTGGTTGATCTTTTAAGCAAGTTCTGAACGCGCAGTAGCAATTCCTCCAAGTTGAAAGGTTTGCTCAGATAATCATCAGCACCTAACTTAAGACCTTGCACACGATCTGTGCCGGTGTTTTTGGCAGTCAGAAAAAGTATTGGAACTGAATTATTCTCCAAACGAATGGACTCGCAAACAGTGAAGCCATCCATTTCAGGCATCATAACATCCAAGATTACAAGATTGAACCTTTCTGATTTAAAAGTCTTGAGGGCCGATTTACCATCCGCTACGGAGGTAACCTTGTATCCTTCCAATTCAAGATTCAAACGTATGGTTTCATTCAACGACGGCTCATCCTCCGCTAACAATATTCTGTATTTCATATCACGAAATTAAATCACACAAATTAACCTTTGAATTTCGAATAATAGATAAACACGTTGAAAGCTTATTGGTTTACTCATGTTTTCACAATTTGATATCAGAGCAAATTCTGAAGCCTATTTATAGAAGAAAAAAAGCCATTACAAATTGATTATCAATACCATACGAAATGTAGCCAAATAATATTATATTTACAGGATAAATCATGTAACAAGCAAAGCAATCATCGAAAAATGAAAAAACATTTACTCTCCTTATTATCATTGGTTTTGATTATCAACCAAACTGTTTGGGCACAACACGATCGGTGCGGTACAATGCAGCACCACGAATATTTAAAAACAGTTGATCCGGGCTATGAATCAAGACAGCAGGTTATCGATCAGCTCATGTTGAATAGCATGGAAAACGATCCCAGTTGGAAAACAACCGGAATTGTAACTATTCCAGTGGTGTTTCATATTCTGTACAGTACCAATAACACCACACAAAACATTTCCAATGCCCGTATCCAAGCTCAATTGAATGTGCTTAACAACGACTACGCTGCAACTAATGCTGACACGAATTTGATACCTACT
>JBJTQS010000096.1:0-9698 GCA_046075765.1 Bacteroidota bacterium | reverse complement strand
AATCTGGATTTGGAAGTCCATCAGGCTTGGCAGATGGTAATCCAGGAAACAACTATGGAGATAACAACCCAACGAATTCATGCGATTGGACCTTTTGTTGGACGATTAGCACGCTGCCAACGAATTCGTGTGTACAAGGCGCTTCATTGGGACTTACGATAAACACATTAGGAGATGGAGAATCAGGTTCTTGGACATCATTGGCTTGCACTCAGGATGCAGATGCTCAGTTTTTTGCTACACTAAGCTGTTGTACCATACCTACAGTTACAATGGTTCAGCCATTATGTGCAGGACTAAACACGGGAAGTGCGACCGTAACACTCACCAATGACCCACCTTGGGATTATGTTTTCACAAACAGTGCCGGTGCAACGATTCAAACTTTCACCAATCTAAACGGCCCAGCAACAATCAACAATCTTGCACCCGGTAACTACACCGTTACAGTTACCAATGCATCGGGATGCGTTTCTAGCGCTGCATTCACAATTTCTCCTGCAAATCCGATAACGGTAACTACGACTCCTACAAATGCGAGCTGCTTTGGATCAACAAACGGATCATTAACTGCCAGCGTTTCAGGAGGCACAACTCCATATCAATATTCCTGGTCAGGATCAACCTCCACAACAGCAACTGCGAACAACCTTTCTGCCGGCACTTACAATGTAACAGTAACGGATGCTAATGGATGTACGTCAACCGCTAATGGCACCATTACACAGCCTGCGATTTTATCGGCCAGCGCTTTAACAGTAGCTTCCACATGTTCATCGGCAAATGGTTCAGCAACCATTACAGCATCGGGTGGAACGCCGGCCTACACCTTTTCCTTCAATGGTGGGGCAGCCCAAAGCAATGGCAACTTTACTGCTATTTCATCCGGCAACTACAATGCAACTGTAACTGACTCCCGAGGTTGCACAGTGACGATCCCTATTGTTGTTTCCAACCAACCTGGACCTGTTGTGACGTCAACCGCTTCCACTCCTGTAAGCTGCAATGGCGGCAGTAACGGAACAGCCTCTTTGACAACAACAGGAGGTACGGCACCAGTTAGATATTCGATAAATGGCTCTCCACTTCAAGCTAGTGGAACTTTTTCAAATCTCGCTGCAGGTACCTATACCATCATTGCCACCGATGCGAACGGATGTACCACTAGCGCCTCGATTACAGTTCAAACACCAACTGCCATTACCACTTCGGCATCCAGCGTAAATGCAACCTGCTCAACAAATAATGGTAGTTTATCAATCGTAGCCTCAGGTGGAACCGCTCCATACACATACTCTTTGAATGGTGGTGCAGCAACCACATCTGGAACATTCAATAATCTTGGTGCTGCATCGTACAATATAACAGTTACTGATGCTAATGGCTGCACCACTCTGGTGCCAATTGCTGTCGGCAACCAATTGGCACCTACAATAAGCACAACTAACTCGACACCCGTTTCATGTAATGGTGGAGCAAATGGAACCATCAGCGTTAGTGCAACAGGTGGAACCGGTGCAATCATATACACACTAAATGGATCTCAATCTCAAAGCAACGGTAGCTACTCTGGTTTGACAGCAGGCAGCTACAGCGTTACAGCAACCGATGCAAATGGATGCTCTGCTATCACTATAGTTACTATCACACAACCTACAGCATTAACCGCTGTATCAAGTTCAGGAACTATTACCTGTTATGGAGGAACCACTTCGGTGAGTGTGACCAGTGGCGGTGGAACGGCACCTTATGCTGGAACAGGATCGTTCACCGTCGGTGCGGGATCATACTCCTACACCGTGACCGATGCCAATGGTTGCACGGTCGTGACCAACATTACTGTCAGTGAACCCACATTACTGACTTCAACGGCTACACCATCGCCTGCGCTTTGCAACGGTGCGACTACAGGATCGGTAATTGTGAGTGGTGCTGGTGGAACGGCGCCATACTCGGGAACGGGAACATTCAGCAACCTCGCTGCAGGTGCTTACTCATACACCGTGACCGATGCAAACGGTTGCACATCGGTGGTGAGTGCCATGGTGACACAACCCACATTGCTGACTGCAGCATCCGCCTCCGGTGCCATCGCATGTTTCGGAGGAACCACTTCGGTGAGTGTGACCGGTGGCGGTGGAACAGCACCTTATGCTGGAACGGGTTCGTTCACCGTTGGTGCGGGATCGTATTCCTACAATGTTACCGATGCCAATGGTTGCACGGTCGTGACCAACATTACCTTGACCCAGCCAACTCAATTGAGTGCATCATCAGTTACAAACCCCGCATCGTGTGGTAACAGTAATGGATCTGCATCCATCTCCGCAAGTGGAGGTACACCAGTTTACAATTACAGTATCAATGGTGGAGCTGTTCAAATATCATCTAGCTTCCCGAATTTATTAGCTGGCAATTACACTGTAGTTGTAACAGATGCCAATGGTTGTACGGGTAGCGTTGCCGCCTCTGTAAGTAACACCAGCGCACCAATAATAAACGCAGTTACTCAAACCAACAACAGCTGTTTCAATTCAAACAACGGCACCATCAGCATAAATGCGAACGGAGGTACAGGATCGCTGCAGTATAGCATAAACAATGGCGCAACTAACCAAGCTGGCAGCAACTTCTCAAATCTGGCAGCTGGCACTTACAGCATTGTGGTGACTGACAACTTAGGATGTCAGGCCACATCTTCAATTACAATCACAGAGCCGCCGATACTATCTGCCACAAACAATGCCGGGACAATCGCATGTAATGGAGGAAACACGTCTATCAGCGTTACAGGTTCCGGTGGAACTTTACCCTATGTTGGAACAGGCACTTTCACCGTATCAGCCGGAACATACTCCTACACAGTTACTGATGCAAACGGTTGCACTGCAACAACCAGCGCAATCATTACCCAACCAACCTTACTCACCACCACATCAAACCCTACATCTGTATCATGCTTTGGGGGTTCGAATGGTTCAGTAAGTATTGTGGCTAACGGAGGCACAATTCCTTATTCAGGGAATGGAGTCATCACATCTTTGATAGCAGGCACCTATAGCTACACCGTTACCGATGCCAATGGTTGCACAAGCGTAACAACTGCAACAGTAACACAACCTTCTCAATTAACCGCGAGCACCACATCCACTTCTTCATCCTGCGGCAACAATAATGGAACCACCAGCATCATTGCCTCTGGTGGTGTTCCATCATATAGCTATAGCATTAACAACGGAGCAACTAGCCAATCAATTGGCAACTTCTCTAATCTTTTGGCAGGTACATATTCAATTCTAATCACGGATGCCAATGGATGCACGCTTGTTGTTAATTCAGCCGTAAACAATACCAGTTCCCCTATTGTCAATTCCATTTCTCCAACCAACAACACATGTTTCAATTCAAATAATGGAACACTTGCAATAACTGCATCAGGTGGGACAGGAGCCCTTCAGTATAGCATAACGGGCGGAAGTCCATTCCAACCTAGTGGAAACTTCAACAACCTTGCAGCAGGCACATACAGCATTGTGGTTGTGGATGCTTTAGGATGTCAAACCACATCAGCGGCCACCATTACAGAACCGGCTTTACTGACATCATCAAACAACGCAAGCACAATCGCGTGTTTTGGTGGTACAGCAACAATATCCGTGTCAGCTTCAGGAGGAACAACCCCTTATAGTGGTACAGGAAATTTCACTGTAACTGCAGGTAGCTACAATTACACTGTTACAGATGCCAACGGATGTACAGCATCAACATCAACAATCATTAGTCAGCCATCCCTACTAACAACATCGGCTACCAATACAGCCGTACCATGTAACGGTGGAAGTAACGGTAGTGCAAACATCATCGCAAACGGCGGAACAACACCATACACAGGAACTGGATTAATATCCAACTTGTCTGCAGGAAGTTATACTTACACGGTTACGGATGCTAATGGATGTACATCGATAGTCAGCACAACAATCACAGAACCATCCGCGCTAAACGCTACAACTTCGACCGTTCCATCTACTTGTGGAAACCCCGACGGATCCTTAACCGTGTCTGCGAACGGCGGAACCGGGCCTTACTCTTTTAATGCAACCGGAACCTATCAGCCATCGGGCCAATTCAACAACTTGACATCTGGACCTTATACCATTATTGTTATGGATGCCAATGGTTGTAGTTTCACAACATCAACAACCGTTGCAAACCAGGCATCACCTGCAATAGCGGCCGTATCATCTGTAAACGCTACCTGTTTCGGATCCAACAACGGTTCAGCATCCATTTCCGCTGCAGGAGGCACAGGCTTGATTCAGTACAGCATTGATAATGGAAACACTTTCCAAGGGATAAACACATTCAACAACCTTGCACCTGCCACATACCAAGTGGTAGTTTCTGACGCGAACGGTTGCACTGCAACTTCATCTTTCACCATCTCACAACCCGCTGCATTATCTTCCACGCTCAACATAACGGGAACAACCTGCAGCGCTGCAAACGGCGCGATTACTGTAAATGCAAATGGAGGGACACCAACCTACCAATACAGCTTCAATAACGGCATTAACTACCAGCAATCGGCCACTTACAACGGTATAGCTGCAGGATCTTACAACATCATCATCAGCGACGCGAACGGTTGCACATCAACGGCTGTTGCATCGGTTTCAAACGCACCCGGACCAATCATTTCCAACACAACATCTTCGAATGTGACCTGTTTTGGATTAAACAATGGAACGGCAAACATTACGACTACAAGCGGAACGGCTCCAGTCACCTATTCGCTGAATGGAGGAAACGGTCAAGCCAATGGAAATTATAATAATCTCGGACCAGGAGCGTACAATGTCTTGGTTACAGATGCGAATGGTTGTACCACAAACACCAATTTCAATATCACTCAACCATCTGGCATATCTGCCACATCCAATTCAACAAACTCAACTTGTGGAAATTCAGACGGGTCATTGACAATCAATGCGACAGGTGGAACAGGACCATACTCTTACAGCATCAACAATGGAAACACATCACAAGGCTCTTCCGTGTTCAACCTGATGCCATCAGGCAGTTACAACATCCTGATAATAGACGCAAACGGTTGTACGCAAATGATTGCAGCATCCATCAATAATTCTGCTGCGCCTGTAATTCAATCAAACATATCCACCAACATCACTTGTAATGGACAAGCAAATGGCAGCATATCAGTAGTCTCAACAGGAGGTACAGGTGCATTGAATTATTCACTGAACGGAGGTGCACCACAACCGAACGGAATTTACAATGGCCTAGGTCCAGGCACGTACACCATAATAGTATCAGACAACAACGGGTGTACTGTTTCATCTCAATCTACTATCACCCAACCCACCTTACTAACGACCACATCTTCTACCATTCTTTCCACATGTGGAAACAATAACGGCTCAATAACTTTAACAGCTCAGGGAGGTACTAGTCCATATATCTACTCGCTTAACAACGGACCTTCACAAGCATCAAGCAGCTTCACTGGATTAACACAAGGCACCTACGGTATGCTTGTTACAGATGCTAACGGTTGTACAACTGTACTACAAACCACTGTTGCTGGTGCACCAGGGCCTATCCTTAATCAAGGCGTTGCAACAAACGTAACATGCAATGGATTGGCGAACGGAAACATCCAGATTGTTTCAACAGGAGGAACTGCCCCGATGCAATACAGCATAAACGGAGGAGCAACATTCTCCAGTAATACTACATTCCCGAATCTGGCGCCAGGTTCATACAGTCTGCTGATAAGCGATGCGAATGGATGCACCTCTATTTCTAGCGCGTCAATCACACAGCCGAATGCATTATCCATCAGCCCAAGCACTACGAATTCAACATGCGGTCAATCCGACGGATCAATCAGCATCATAGCATCAGGGGGAACGAGTCCATACAATTACAGCATAAACAATGGCACCACCTACCAACCAGTATCAACATTCAATTCGCTTCCTGCTGGAGGATACAATGTGATTGTTTCGGATGGAAATGGATGTACCACAACATCAACGACAACCATCAATAATGATGCAGCACCAGCAGTTGTTTCCAGCACATTTACCAATGTAACGTGTTATGGACAGGGCAATGGAACTATTTTAGTTAATGCTAATGGAGGCACAGGCAGCCTTTCATACTCCATCAATGGTGGTGCTTCGCAAGCAAGTGGAGCATATTCCAATCTAGGACCAGGCATTTACAATGTGGTGATAACAGATGTAAATGGGTGTACAGCTAACTCCCAGCTTACAATCACCGAACCATCAGCACTTACTGCAGTAAATACGACAACACCATCTACCTGCGGAAATTCCAACGGAAGCATTTCAGTTGTTGCTGCTGGCGGTATTGCTCCATACACCTATCAATCCAATGGTGTATCAAACGGCAGCTCAAACATCATATCAAACCTTACTCAAGGAGGTTATAATATCATTGTTACTGATCAAAATGGGTGTACAACAGCAACATCTTCAAATGTGATTAATGTAGCAGGCCCTACCATTTCCGCAGTGGCACCTACAAACGTTACATGTAACGGCTTAAATAACGGATCCATCAATATTGTATCGACTGGCGGAACCAATCCTATACAATACAGCATCAACAATGGGGCAAGCAGCTCAATATCGCCAAACTTCAACAATGTTGCCCCAGGCAGTTATGCTATTTTAGTGACTGATGCCAACGGATGTACAAGTACATCAACTGCCCAGATTATACAACCTACCGTACTCAGCTTGTCATCCAATTCAACAAGCGCCACCTGTGGCCAAAGCAATGGCTCCTTCAATTTGATTGGAAACGGAGGCACTCCACCCTACCAATACAGCGGCAATGGAGGAACAAGCTATCAGCCTACCGGAAATTTTGTAGCTATTGGACCCGGAACTTACTCTGTAATATTATCCGATTTCTCGGGATGTACTTCAAGCAGCAATGTAAGTGTAGCAAACTCTGCTGCGCCAGTTGTCTCATCTGTTCCAACGACAAACATAACTTGTAATGGATACAACAACGGGTCGGCTATCATCAATGTTAGTGGAGGTGCAATTCCATTGACCTACTCAATCAACGGAGGCTTCACTACTACATCCAACAACACATTCAGCAATCTTGCGCCCGGCCCATATTCAATATTAGTATCGGATGCCAATGGATGTACCGGAACCTATTCCATCAATATTACACAGCCTTCTGCAATTTCTGTCACCTCTGCTACTTCAAACGCAAGTTGCGGCAACAATGATGGCACAGCAACGATTAGTGGTTCAGGTGGAAGCGGAATCTTGTCATATACCCTAAATGGTGGGGCATCCCAAACGAACGGCAGCTTCATTAATTTGGGAGCAGGTAATTACACGGTGGTGGTTACCGACCAATCCGGTTGTACCGCTTCAGTGGTGGCATCCGTCAGTAACAACGCAGCACCGATCATATCAAACGTAAGTGGCACAGACGTTAACTGCTTTGGAAATTCAAATGGAACCATAAACATATCTGCAAACGGAGGAACAGCACCGTTAAATTACAGTATCGACAATGGAGCAAACTACCAATCAGCTTCAACTTTCTCATCCTTGCCAGGAGGCGTTTACTCAATCTCAGTCTTGGATGCCAATGGATGTATCGCTTCATCTAACATTACCATAGCAGAACCACAGCAACTCACTATATCCACGCTGCCGGTGAATTCCACCTGTGGAAATCCAAATGGCAGCATATCATCTTTGGCTACCGGGGGATCCTCACCCTATTCATATTCGATTAACAACGGATCAACATTCCAAGCAACGGGTTCATTCATCAATCTAGCATCCGGAGCTTATTCAGTACTTGTCACCGACAACAATGGTTGCGCATCACAGTCGAGTTCAACCATTCAAAACGCCGGAGGGCCGAGTTTGCTTTCAAATACCGTTAGTGATGTTACTTGCTTCGGTTTGTCGAATGGCTCCATCACTTCGAATACTTCAGGAGGCACTGCCCCCCTATTTTACAGTATGAACGGATCTGCTGCTCAGGCGTCAAATTTCTTTGGCGGATTGGCGCCGGGTGTTTATAGCATTGTTGTTAGTGATGCCAATGGTTGCACCGCTACGTTGAATTCAAGCATTTCGAGTCCAAGTCAATTGACTCTTAATCCTACTAGCATAGGAAGTACCTGCAGCAATCCAAATGGAAGCATCAATATTTCTGCCACAGGTGGAATTTCAACTTACAGTTACAGTAACAATGGCGGTCTAACTTACCAAAGCTCGAATATATTTAATAGCCTTAACGCAGGGCCATACAGCTTGATGGTTATGGATGCCAATGGCTGTACGACAAGTGGCGCCATCAATATTGTTGACGCTCCAGGGCCAATAATGGGACCTATTACAGCTGTAAACGTGAATTGCTACAATGGAGCCAACGGATCAATATCATCAGCAATAAGTGGTGGAACAGCGCCATTCAACTATAACTTAAACCAGGGGCCTACCCAACCCACGGGCATTTTCAATAATCTATCAGCAGGCTCATACAACATTCTTGTAACTGATGCCAATGGATGCACGGCTACATCCTCTCAGGTATTGAGCCAACCTTCCGCATTATTGACATCCGCCTCCACCACTGCATCAACATGTTTGAATGGAACCAATGGAACGGCAAGTGTTACAGTTTCCGGCGGAACTTCTCCCTACAGCTATCAATGGTCTAATAGTGGTTCCTCTTCTGCCACGGCTAACAACCTTTCAGCAGGCACCTACTCTATTACGGTTACTGATAACAACGGATGCACATCCACTTTAAGCGCTGTTGTTTCTAACATCACAGGCCCTGTAATTACCAATACGCTTCCCAGCAATAACTCATGTTATCAATCTGGTAACGGTTCCGTTAGTGTGTCCATTAGTGGAGGGACCGGTCCATTTACATTTGTCCTGGGTGGAAGCGCCACACAATCCATCGGCACCTTCTCAAACTTGAATGCAGGGCCCGACACGATAATGGTGACCGACAACAATGGCTGTATTGCATTGACAAATTTCACCATTTACGAGCCAACACAGCTTCTACTATCCGGAACCACTGCCGATGCCACATGCGGCAATGGCAATGGAACTATAAACTTAACTGGAAGCGGCGGAACACCTCCATACAGCTACAGCAACAATGGGGGAACAACTTATCAGCCTGCATTTTCATTCAGCAACCTGGCAGCTGGAACCTACGGAACCGCTGTTATGGATGCGAATGGATGTACAACCTTAAGCACAGCCAACATTATTGATTTGGCTGGACCCGTTATAGCATCAGTCAATCCCACCAACCCATTATGTTTCGGTACAAGCAATGGAAGCATCACCATTAATGCATCGGGCAATTCAATACTAACTTACAGCATCAACAATGGTACTAGCAGTCAAGGAAATTCTGTTTTCAACGGACTTGGTGCCGGATCCTACAACATAGTTGTCACGGATACGAATGGCTGTATCGCATTCGACAATGCCGCTTTGACTGAGCCTGACCCGTTGATTGGAGTTGCAACCACAAACCCTTCCATCTGTAATAACGGAAACAACGGTGATGCATCCATTTCCGTTCAAGGTGGTGTTTCACCTTACTTCTATTCGTGGAGCAATGGAGCAGTATCC
>JBJTQS010000095.1:0-2729 GCA_046075765.1 Bacteroidota bacterium | reverse complement strand
TGACCCTTCTGGTGATGACACCTACCTGATGTTTCAGCTGGGTGCAAGTGTAACTTTTAATAAAGACAAAGATTCATTGGTGCTTACCGAACCAATGGGTAGCATTCGAGGCATCCTGAATCAGCGCATTCGGTGGGCATCCAAAATAAGTGGATATGGCAAGCCTGATATTGCCTTGATGGGCGCATTAATTTCATTAGTGAACCTGGTGCCGTTGCTCTTGTTGGTTTTGTGTATGATTGATTTGTTGCCTTTTTGGTTTTTCTTCGTTTGGCTGCTTTTAAAGTTTGCTTTAGATATGATACTATTGAAGCCAATTGCGTCTTTTTACAAGCAATCAAACGCGTTGGCAATTTCTCCTTTATATGCATTGGTTTATCCATTCTACACATTGACAGCCTTGTTTACTTTGTTTAAAAAAGGATATGAATGGAAGGGTCGTCGATATGGATATTAGCGTTGTAACATGTTCGTTGTTTACCTTTGAATTATGATAATATGCATCTGTTGATATGAGTGGGCAATCAGTTGCTAGTCTTTTTTGGAAGCGTTTCCGAAGTGGATTCCAAGGGATGGCGGGCTTGATATTGGTTGCAATAGCATTGATAGTATCTGTGTTCTGTTATTGCATAATGCCCGATGACACACCAAATGCAAATGAAATGCACGTGTCGCTCGCGCTTTTACCTCCGGGTTCAGAGGTGACTTTTCTTCTTTTGCCCAATCATGCTTCAAATCAAGCGAGCGCTTTACCAGGTTGGATCGGCGGGTTTCCTTCGAAATTCAAATCTGTACCGGTAGATACTTTTTATGTTAAAGGGCAATCGATCTTATGGTCTGAATTTGATGGAGACCCTGGCGTCTCTTCTGAAATGCAAAGCGTCAATATAGCAGACTTTTGCATTAGAAGCGGAAATCAAGTAAGCAATGATAACTTTGATGTTGCTGACTGTTTGCTGCAACACACCGAAACACGTACATATTGGTTGGGTACCGATAAATTCGGACGAGATCAGTTCAGTCGGCTGTTGGCTGGCACTCGGGTCTCGATGTCGGTTGGACTAATTGCTGTCATTATTTCTTTGCTGATAGGTGTGCTTCTAGGCGCTTTGGCTGGTTTTTTCAGAGGGAAAGTCGACTCTTTCATCATGTGGTTTACAACGGTGGTATGGTCGGTGCCAACATTATTGTTGGTGATAGCCATTACACTGGCACTAGGAAAAGGATTTGTGCAAGTATTTATTGCTGTAGGACTCACCATGTGGGTGGAAGTTGCCCGTTTGGTGCGAGGACAAATTTTCAGTATTAGGGAAAAAGATTTCGTAGAAGCAGGAAGGGCATTGGGTTTTGGGGATTTCAGAATAATACTCCGCCATGTATTGCCAAACGTAATGGGCCCCGTGGTTGTGGTAGCCGCATCAAATTTTGCGTCTGCTATTCTACTGGAAGCTGGATTGAGTTTCTTGGGTATGGGTGCTCAGCCACCAATGCCGTCATGGGGCATGATGATAAAAGAAAGTTATTCCTACATCGTACTGGGAGCGGCACATTTGGCCATTTTTCCTGGATTGGCCATCATGATTATGGTGTTGGCCTTTACTTGGCTCGGCAATGGATTGCGGGATGCCTTAGACACTCGATCCAACGATAATCGTTGATTTTAGAAAAGTAGAAGTAGCTTCCAAGCATCGCTAACTTTGCTTGCTTTGATAAGCTCCTTTGCTGCGAGATGCAATGCCAGTTTACGGTGATCACGGTTTTCTTCGAGCGACTCCATCAAACGAACGATCTCCGGCATCTGTGAAAATGCTTGCACTTCTTCGTAATTCGGAATGGACTCAATGTTGCCAAGTTGTCCCAGATCGTTTCCTGTTAGTACTTCGCTATGCTTGATTTCATCAGGTATGTTATCGATTCCGATACCTAATTTCAGATTAGGCTTTGCAACTTCGAAAAGTGCAGGGCCAGATGCGCGGCAATACCAATCGTATCCGCAACGTGCCACCAAATCTATTTTGTTTTGATCGATTCGGCCATTTTCATCCAGCACATTCTCATTCACATGCATCAACAGGATTTCGCAAACGATCAGGTTTCCTGCTCCGCCTTCAGTTCCCGTTTCGATCACCTGTTTCACTTTGCATTCGAATTGCACAGGGGATTCCTTTACACGGAATGGTTTCACCAATTGTGATGGGATGGGGGTGAAGCCTGCTTTTTCAAATTCACTTACACCCTTCGGGAACTCACAACTCGAAAGGGAAACTTGTTGAACCATTGGATAGGAGACCACATTAATCACCACCTCCATGGTTTCATACACATTTTCGAGGGTGTGTTTGATGGTGTTGTCGCGCACCCTTCGTGCAGGACTGAATATTAATGTTGGCGGTTTTGAGCCGAAGGCGTTGAAGAAACTATACGGACTAAGGTTGGGAGTTCCGTCTTTATCAATCGTGCTTGCAAATGCGATAGGTCTAGGTGCAATAGCGCTCAGCATGTGCGCATGCAACTGGCCTGTTTTGATTTCCTTGGGGTCGATGGTAAGCATGAATGCAAAGGTATGAAAATGGTCAGCTTTAGCAGCTGTTTTGAATTGTCACGACATAGATGGCAGGTGTTGTTAAATGGCAGCATCAGGATTAGTAGCAGTAGCAGTACGAGTGCATGTTGCGAAAGCTGGGTATCAGTAAAGAAATAAAAATGAACTAGTCATTGGTCATTAGTCA
>JBJTQS010000094.1:0-5840 GCA_046075765.1 Bacteroidota bacterium | reverse complement strand
TCCGCAGTTGTATGAAGCAATCACCAAAAGCCAATCGCCGTAAATTGCGTACATGTCTTTGAAGTATTTGCATGCGGCATAAGTGGACTTAATAGGATCTCTCCGCTCGTCAATGTAGGAATTGATGGTGAGATTATACATCTTTCCTGTGTTGTACATGAACTGCCAAAGTCCAGTAGCGCCCATACGTGATACAGCAACCGGGTTCAATGCAGATTCAACTATCGCCAAATACTTGAACTCCAATGGCAGTCCCTCCTTATCTAATGCTTCCTCAAACAACGGGAAGTATAGCTCCGACAAGCCCAACACCCTGCTGGTGTAACCACGCTTTTTATAGGCGTACAAATCGATATAGCTACGAACTTGCTCATTATATACCATTGGTATTGGAGACGACATTCGGG
Source organism: Bacteroidota bacterium (assembly GCA_046075765.1). Lineage (GTDB taxonomy): Bacteria > Bacteroidota > Bacteroidia > AKYH767-A > OLB10 > JALRAP01. The sequence goes on along the minus strand of JBJTQS010000094.1, from coordinate 5,433 downwards.
CCATTCTTGACTTATAAACTTCCTCACTATAAACCGGAACACTACGATCATCAGAAACTGTACGGGGATTCAAACTATTGAATCGCAATACATTATTCAAGTTCACCAAACTATCTAATGCCTCAACAATTGGGTCGTTAACCGGTGCTGGTTGTTGTCCAAACGCTGCAGTAAGCGTAAGAAACATCGGCACAACAAGGTATAATACTTTGGTTTTCAACATTTAATGGTTTTTATAGTGGTCATTATCACAAAACTACTCAAAAAGTTCAACTATAGTTGATACTTACCAAGTGCTCTTTTGAACAACGGAGTCGTTCAATGGTTATTGAGAAAAAGAGGTTGATTTATGAAAAAATCATCAAGACCCCTGAATATCAGAACATTAAATTTATCAAAAGTCAAAATATCGGTTTGAAATCACGTTCCTAAGGCCGAACCATACCTGTCTCGTGTCCATCTTACCGAATGAGTTTTGGGCAGAGCGGAGTCTTGCACCGGCTTCTAAAACCAAATTGCTGGATGGGTTAACAAGGTAACCGAGTCTCAATTCAACATTAAGCAAATCGGTGTTCAGTCCTTGACCGGTGGAATTTCCATATTCCTCAGGTCGGGTTTCGTAACTCAACAAGACATTGTTACCGTAGTTGACCTGATCCAATACGCTGTTGTAATCGTATCCTACATCAGCCAAAGAGAATCTTGTATGCAGAAACCACCTTTTGAATGAGTAGGAAATGGATGTTACCGACTCGGTGAAGTTGGCACCCAAGGGGTGGGCTAATGGTTGATTGAAGTGCGCATACGCTGTCGCGGATGATCGGTGCTGGTATGTGTAGGGGCGTACGTAGTTGTATTCTGTTCCAACATCCAAATTTCGAATACCGAACAGGCTGAATGCCCTCCACCCTACTTGAAAACCATGTTTGTTTCCCCACCATCCATCGCCAGCCCTTACTTCACGGATCTTGAATTCATCAAGTATTGCTTGCGCATAAATGAAGTGCCGATCAGTTAATTTATATTTCAAATTCAAACCGATCAATGCGTTGTCTGGAGAACCGATTGAAAATTCTACAGGTCGCAGGAATATTACAGGATTGAGATAGGTGATATCGTAAGCCCTGGTGGAGTCGTACTTCCATACAATAGACTCCAAAATCCCTATGTAAAGCCGTTTCCCGATGTTGACATCCAAATAGTGGAACGTACCATACTTGCGGCGGTAGCTTCGGTCTTCCCCTTTGCCATCCGGTCCATCCAAAAACATGGCGTACATTACCATGTATTTCACTTTCCAAAAGGTGGTATTGATTTTCAAAAAAGGGTATTGATAGGCGTTGTCTGAAAGCAACAAGGATCGGTAACCATCTCCAATGAAATTGCGATCGTAACCCAATTGAAAATCGAAATACTTGGGTAGTGCATATGAGATGGAACCAGAAGAAACACCATAATCAAATCCGCCGTACAGCTTCTTGGTCCTCCCACCACCAGGCACCACAAATGTAGAACGTACGGCAGAGTCAACGTAACCAGCAAACTCCGCTTGCGTTTCCACGAAAGTGGATTGGAAAGAAAACCCTTTACCGAAATATCCTTCAACCCTCATTCCCCTTGAATTGGTATAAGTGTTTCTGGAAGTATCCGTTTCAGAGGAGATACCACCGGCAAACTCCACTATGGGGTCCAATGCGATAAAATAATCGTCGCTCTTAACTTCCAACAAATGCTCTCTGAAAAGCTTACGGCTGAGACGCGAATCTGATTTGGCAAACAGACCTCTTCCAAACTGAGGCAAGGTATCAGAGCCACCTACTGCAAGCACTTCGCGAATAGCATAGGGCTTTGATGAGGTGTGGAAGTTTGATCCTACGCGGTTCAGGGTGGAGTCATATCGAGTGTTTAAATCATGACTCAGCGGCAGAAAATAATGTTGCGAAAGCGCATTCCCGCTGATGAGTGGAAGCAAAGCGACTTGCAGCATGATCAACCTTAAAATTTTACCATTAGACATGTCAACTTAATTTTTATGGTTGCTCTTAGGAAGAATTTTCAGAAATAGCTGCTCATACTGATCCGCTATACGAGTCCAATTGTATTGCTCTTTTACCTTTTGCATATTGGAGCTTATGGCTGCTTCAACATCATTATTCCTTTGGTATTGATCGACCAATTTTGCAACCGATTCAGGGTCGGTGAAAAAGACGGCATCATTACCAAGCACAGCACGATTGAACTCATTGCCGTGCGCCATGATGTAAACACTGGATGCCATGGCTTCCAAAAGTGACGGATTGGTTCCTCCAACAGAATGACCATGGAAGTAAAACTTGGAATAATAACGAAGGTTGTTCAAGTCTTCTTGGTTGTAAATACCGCCCGTGAACCGGATGCGTTTATCATTACCGAACCTTTGCGCCAACATGTGCGCATATCCAGTCACCATGTTACCCACTACCAATAACGGGTCGGTAGTATTTGATTTCGCATAGCCCTCCAATACCATCAAGATATTGTTTTCGGCCTCCATTCGGGCAATGAGAATGCTGTACTTACGTTGCTCAACGCCATAACCCTTCAAAGAATTTGGATTGGGATTCGCAAATGGCTCACAGCCGTATGGTATGAAAGTAGAATCCTTGCCATAGGCATTCAACAAATACTCTCGGATTTTTTCGTTGTCGGACACCATGTAATGCGAATGTTTGGCACCGAGCTTCTCAAACCACAAAGCCAGCTTCTTTACCGTATCACTCCACTTATCCCTCTTCCACTCCAAACCATCCATGTTGGTAACCAGCACCGATTTCCCAAACCGCATCCAAGGGAAAAAAACAGAAGCGGTGGTGTATCCTAAAACCAACAGGATATCCGCTCGCTCTTTCACTGCATCGCGCATGCATAGGAAGTCATAAATGAAATTGCCAGCAGTACCTATGGTGTATTCTGGATTCCAGACATGTTTCACCCTTACTCCGCGGAAAAACGGCTCGGTGTAAGGATGATAGTGTGTGTTGTAAACAATAACGTCGTGTCCTCTCGAAGATAGTATCACAGAAAGGTATTCGGCACATTGCTCGAAACCTCCGTAATTATTGGGAATACCCCTTGTGCCTACAATCGCTATCTTCATAGTCCGCAACGAAAATAACCAAACCATCCCAATTGATGGGATTTTGGTTTAACAGACATGGCTCAGTTTTCAACAATACTAGGAGAAGGATTGCAAATCGTATAATCGTCGATACAAACCTCGTTTTTCCAACAACTCCGTATGGGTTCCGCGCTCTTCAATCACCCCCTTGTTGAGAACGATGATCTCATCGGCATGTTGAATGGTGGACAGGCGGTGAGCGATAACCAAAGTGGTGCGATTAGCCATCAATTTGGTGAGGGCCTCTTGCACCAGCCTTTCCGATTCGGTATCCAAAGCGGATGTTGCCTCGTCGAGTATGAGGATTGGAGGATTTTTCAATACCGCTCTAGCGATGCTGATTCGTTGTCGCTGGCCTCCTGATAGCTTTCCTCCCCGGTCGCCGATGTTGGTTTGATAACCGTCAGGCATCTGCATGATGAAATCATGTGCGTTTGCAATCTTTGCGGCTTCCACTATTTCGTCTTGTGTTGCATCATTTTTTCCAAATGCAATATTGTTGGCAATGGTATCATTGAACAGGATAGATTCCTGCGACACCACCCCTATCAAAGCACGAAGGGAATCGAGTTTTGCATCTTTTATGTTGAGTCCGTCTACAGTAATCTTACCTTGAATCGGATCATAAAACCTGGGCAACATATCCGCCAAAGTGGTTTTCCCAGAGCCGGATTGTCCAACCAAGGCTATGGTTTTCCCTTTAGGCACAACCAAATCGATATCCGAAAGCACTTGCTCATTCCGGGCACCCTTGTAGGCGAATGAAACCCTGTTGTAATGTATTTTATCTGTGAAGCCATGTAAATCGACAGCGTCTTCGCGGTCTATGATATCATTTTCAGCATCAAGTATGTTATTGATTCGCTCAGCAGAAGCGATTCCTTTTTGAATGTTGTAGAAAGCATTGGTAAAAGCCTTTGCCGGAGGAATGATTTGTGAAAAAACGGCGATGAAGGTGATGAACATGGCTGCAGAAAGCGATGCATCTGAAGCAAGTACTAGCTTACCTCCGAAATACATCACCACCACCAACACGCAAGCGCCCATGAATTCGCTGAGTGGCGAAGCCAAATCCACCTTGCGGTACATGCGGATGCTGGTTCGGGTAAAATTACGGTTGGTTTCTTCAAACTTTTCCTGCACTTCTCGCTGTCCATTGAAGGCCTTGATGATGCGAAGTCCCGAAAGTGTTTCCTCCATGATGGAAAGGAGCGAACCCAAATGCTCTTTGGTTTTAGTGGATGTGCGCTTCAGGCTTTTGCCGATCCTGGTTATCAATAAAGCCGTAATGGGGAGCAGAATGAACACGAAAAGCGTTAATTGCGGACTGATCACAACCATTGTAACCAAAAACAAGGTGATGGTTAACGGCTCGCGGAATGCGGCCTCCAATGAACTCATAACAGACCATTCTATTTCCTGCGTATCGGAAGTCATGCGGGAAATGATATCGCCCTTGCGCTCATCGGAGTAATAGGAAAGCGGCAGGTCCATCACTTTACGGTGCATGGCGTTCCGCAAATCCTTCACCACACCGTTCCTAACAGGAGCAAGGAAGAACATCGCTAGGTAGCGGCATAGGTTTTTGAGAAAAAACATGACCACCACCAGGGCACAAATCAGCACCAAGGCATACAGCTTTCCTCTTTCGGGATCCACAATGATATTGGTGAAATAGTAGTAGAATCCATCTACCAACGCATCCACAGAAAGCGTGATTTCAGGGGCTCCTTTCGCCAACCTTGCAGCATAATCACTGTCGGACTTCAGGAATAATAAGTCCAAGAATGGCGCCACCATGGTGAGCGAGAAGAGGTTGAAAACCACCGAAAAAATATTGAGGGAAATGTTCATCAGGGCATATCCCCAATAGGGCTTTACCAGCCTCACCATGCGCAAATAGGTTTTCACGAGGCAAATATACCATTTACATTCCTTCTATCCGATTGGCGCTCAACGAACAGGGAAATATGTACCTTTGCACCATGGATTCTACACGCCAGCTTAAGTTCAGCAAACTTATCCAAAAGGAGATGGGCGACATCTTCCAAAAGGAGGGCAAGGACTACTTGGGCAAATCCTTCATTACCGTTACTGCGGTGAAGGTGACACCTGATTTGTCGATTGCCAGAGTCTATGTGAGCACCTTCCATGAAAAAGGAGAAGATGTGTTGTTGAAATTAGAAACACACAAAAGAGAGATTAGAAGAAAGCTTGGTGAGCGCATACGTAACCAAGCCCGTGTGATTCCAGAATTAGAGTTCTTTATAGACGAC